>JAOZKS010000166.1 GCA_029935255.1 Pontiella sp. | reverse complement strand
GTCAGCGAAGCCGGAGCCTCGGTCTACAGCGCCTCGCCCATCGCCCGCGAAGAGTTCCCGGATCTCGACCTTACCATCCGCGGAGCCATCTCCATTGCCCGGCGCCTGCAGGACCCCCTCGCCGAACTCGTGAAAACCGACCCCAAATCCATCGGAGTCGGGCAATATCAACACGATGTCTACCAACAACTGCTCAAAGACAAGCTAGATGAAGTCGTTGTGAGCTGCGTGAACCACGTCGGTGTCGAGCTCAACACCGCCAGTGCCCCCCTACTCTCCCGCGTGGCCGGAATCGGCGACAGCCTCGCCAAAAAGATGGTTGAATACCGAAACGCCAACGGGGCCTTCAAAAGCCGTAAAGGAATCCTCGCTGTTGCCGGGCTCGGCCCTCGTGCATTCGAGCAGGCCGCCGGATTCCTGCGCATCCACGGCGGAACGCAACCGCTCGACGCCTCCGCCGTCCATCCGGAGCGCTATAAACTCGTCGAGCAAATCGCTTCGGACCTTGGAGAGCCCTTGGAAAAACTCGTCGGCAATGTCGAGATCGTCAGCAAGATCAAACTCAGCACCTACGTCAGCAACGATGTCGGCGAGCTAACGCTTAAGGACATCATCGATGAGCTGAAAAAGCCCGGGCGCGACCCGCGTTCAACCTTCGAGGAAGTCGGCTTCCGCGAGGACGTCATGACCCTGAACGACCTAAAGGAAGGTATGGAACTCAAAGGCATCGTCACCAACGTCACCGCCTTCGGCGCATTCGTCGACATCGGCGTGCATCAGGACGGCCTCGTCCACATTTCGCAACTTGCCGACCGCTTCGTCAAGGATCCGGCAGACATCGTGCAGGCGGGAGATCGTATTGAGGTGCGGGTTCTTGAAGTGGATCTAAAGCGCAAGCGGGTTTCGCTCAGCGCCAAAAAGAAGCAGACCGCCGCCAAGCCTTCCAAAGATCGGAAGAGCAAGCCGCAAGGCCAACGCCCGCAGAATAATCAGCGGCGCGACTCCCACCCACTCAAGCCCAAGGACTTCAGCAACAACCCCTTCGCGGATCTGTAGTCATCGTAGACGGAGCTTCCAGCTCCGTTTTGAATGAATAACGCGTGTTGATTTAACCAACCGGAGCAAGATGCTCCGTCTACGTTCAATCCGTCAGCTCGATTCCGTTGTCGGCGCACCACTCGCGGAGAGCTTCTTCCTCGGCAGCATTCGAATAGGCATACCACCGTTCGAGCAGGTTGTTCGCGGTTAGCCAATCCTTATAGCGGGCATAGGCGCCGCGCCGACTGAAAATCTCTCGCACTTTTTCATAGCCGTCGGGAAAGGTGTCGCGAAGCATCTCGGTGATTGCCTGAACATCGAACGCCTTGTCGGAGAATAGATCGATATCCACCGAAACGCGATGCCCGCATCTTCACAGGCATCACGGTGCCGCCCACCAAACAGAATGGCAACAGCAGATCCTCCTTGCATCAGTCTTCAGAGCTGTTCAAGCAGAGGGCGCGGAGCCGCTTCATTGTGCAACATCAATGCGTCCATGTTCCCAACTTCTGGCTTTTGCGGTAGGCGCGGAAATCCTCGGGGCGAAGGTGGAACTGGTTGGCGAAAAAGAAGATGGTCTTGCGCTGGAGCGAGGGGGCTCGGAGCAAAACGTCCTTTACGGTTTCCGCGCCATACCGGTTCCATATGGCGCGCACATCCGAGGAGGTTCCCCGATCCATCACGCGGGGGATAATAAAGCGGAGGTGCTTCTCTGCATCAATCGTCCCGGCATCCACATCCCAAAAGAGATGCTTCGATAGGGCTCCCAATATACCGTCCTTTTCCATGGGAAGGAAGCTAGCGCGAAGACTTCCACATTGCAATCGGGCATAAATTTTCCTGATGCATCGAGCGTGCGCAACGAAGCTGGAAGCTCCGTCTACATTAGAGCAACAGGCCGGCGCGGACATCGGCGGCGGTGTTGGGGCTGGAACATTCGGCAATGACCTTGAGCGCGAATTCAAAGGCGGTTCCCGGACCTTGGCTGGTGATGAGGCGGCCGTCGACCACGACGATCTCATTCACAGGCTGCACCGTCGCAGGTAGCTTTTCTTCAACACCGGGATAGCAGGTGAAACGCTTGCCTTCGAGGATTCCGGCGGCATGCAGTGCCAGCGGAGAGGCGCAGATAGAACCGATCCACTTTCCTTTGGAATTAAAATCGCGCAGCGCGTGCTGAACGCCTTCATGCTCGCAAAGCGCCATGGTTCCGCCAAACCCACCGGGCGTGAGCAGCACATCGAAATCCTCGGGATTGATTTGTTCCCATGTGGTATCGGGAACCAACTTTACGCCGTTGGCGGCTTCGATGGTTCCGGCGGAGAGTCCCGCTACAGTTACGTCCCAGTCGGCACGGCGCAGGGTATCGATGATAATGACGGCTTCCATTTCCTCGCAACCGTTAGCAAGCGGCACTAATGCTTTCATGGTCTGTCCTCCATCCTACTCAATCATTTTTTTCAATTCCCGTACCACACTATCGCAAGTGGCTTCGGAAAGGGGTTCGTCGAAAGATTCCTGCAAGACATCGACAAGGCGTGGGCCGGAGCAAACCACCACCCCGTTGACGTTCATGATTTCTTCGGGGAGTTCGGTGGAGATGAAGCAAAGTACGGAATGAACAGGAATCCCGCACAGGTCGGAAGCGTCGAGAAAGTCAACCAGTTCGGCGGTGGCGGCTTTGACTTGTTTAAGCGGCGGGCGCGAGGGTTCTTTTCCGTCGGCGTAGAGTTTTCCATCGCGGAACTCAACGGCGCCCTTCCAGTTTTTGGTTTCCACCACAAAAACCCCTGCGGGACCGATGACGATATGGTCGAAATTCGCTTTTCCCCCTCCCAGCCCGATCCCATTGAAGATGGTGTATTCCGCAGACAGAAAAGAGAGTTCGTGCGCCACCCATTCCTCGCCCTTGGCTCCTTTGAGAAAGTTGCCCAGACGGCGGTCGCCCCATGCCAACAAAACCCCGGCCACCACAGCGATAAGGAAAAACAAGATCCCAATGTGGGATAGGCTCAATATGGGTGCCGGAAATACCGCGCGCAGCAAATAACCGATGACGAGGCAGACCAGTAGCAAGGGCCAGAACGCTCTCAGCAAACCCATCACGCGAGGGGCCTCGCCGGGACTTCCGTATACGCGGGCGAAACGACTGCTTAAAGATTCGTTGGGTTTGGGTATGTCCATAAGGCCGGACTATAGGTAAAGCACATGCCCAATTCAATAGCGCACCCGCTTTCTTCTGGCCGATTCAGTCCAAAAAGCATATATGATTAATGTTCTAATCGTTTAGAGGTTTCTATGAATAAGGATCGTTGCTGCACGCCAGGCCGGGCAACCGTGTGGATGTGAAGACCCTCCGGGAAACAAGCCGTTTGTGCGTGCCTTTTCAGGTTCCACCGACAACATGGCGCATATCCCGGGCGGTTCTTTCCTGATGGGAACCGATGACGAGGTCGGCTATCCCGACGACGGCGAAGGCCCTATTCGCGAGGTTGCCGTCGCCCCCGACTCTTCAACGGGAAACCTTGGCTTCCGCTGTGTTCGGGATGTTGATTAAAGCCCTAGCACATCCTTCATGCTGTAGAGTTTCGCTTCTTTTCCCGCCACCCATGCGGCGGCTTGCAGTGCTCCAATTGCAAAGACATCGCGACTCGTGGCCCGATGCGACAGCTCAAGCAGCTCGCCCATTCCAGCGAGCATGACGGTATGGTCGCCCACAATATCGCCGCCACGGATCGCGTGGAAGGCAATCTCTTTTTCGGGACGCTCGCCGGGAAGCCCCGTACGGCCATCCACTTGAACATCGGAAAGGTTCCATCCGTAGCCATCGGCGGCAGCGCGGCCGAGCATGAGCGCGGTTCCGCTGGGCGAGTCTTTTTTCTGGTTGTGGTGGCGTTCGAGCACCTCAATGTCGTAGCCCTTGCCCTTGAGCGCATGAGCGCCAGCCTCAACCAAATTACAGAGCAGGTTGATGCCTAGGCTCATGTTGCCTGAAAGAACAACGGCGGTTTTCTCGGCAGCCGCATTGATGGCGGCCAATTCTTCTTCGCTGAGGCCGGTCGTGCCGATCACCCAGGCGGTACCCCACTCCGCAATGCGCGGCGCGTTTCCTGCGGTTCCGAAGTGCGATGAGAAATCGACGATCACATCGGCATTTTTTCCAACCTCATCGAGATTATTGATCAGCTTAACGCCCGCCTCTTTCGTGCCCGCCATCAACCCGGCATCTTTCCCAAGGTCAGGAATGTCCCACAGGTCGACCGCCCCGAAAAGTTCCAGCCCATGGACTTTTTCTTCCATGATGCAACGGATCAAGGCTCTGCCCATGCGGCCACCGGCCCCGAGAACAACAATTTTAGTGGCCATTAGAGAACTCCTGAGTTTTTGAGAGAGGCTTCCAGTACAACTTTATTTTCGTCTGTCGTTGAACACATTGGCAAACGGTAGTTTTCTTCAAGCAGGCCTTTCATCGCCATGGCGGCTTTGATGGGAATGGGATTGGTATCAATGAACAGGTCGTCGAAAAGTTGGGCATATTTATCGTGAAGACTCTGAGCGGTTCCATCGTCTGCTGCCAGCGCGGCGGAAACCAGCGAAACCACTTCGGCGGGAATAATGTTCGATGCCACGGAAATCACGCCAAGCGCACCCTCCTTAATCATGGGCAGAGCAAGCGAGTCATCGCCCGAAAGCACTTCAATGTTGCACAGCTTCTTGATGTCCGTGACACGCTGAACCGATCCCGCCGCCTCTTTGATGGAGACAATGCTATCGTGTTGTGCCAGCTCAGCCACGACCGCCAACGGAATCTCACACGCGGAACGACCGGGCACATTATAAAGCACCACAGGAACTCCGAGGTCGGCCACTGCGGAAAAGTGCTGGATCAAGCCCGAAGCGTTGGGCTTGTTGTAGTATGGCGTCACCTGCAACGTGCCATCGATGCCAAACACCTTGGCGGCTTGCGTCAGTTCGACCGCTTCCGTCGTCGAATTGGCCCCCGTTCCCGCGATGACTTTGCAGCGGCCATCCGCTACATCGACAACGGTTTTTATGACGCGCAAATGTTCGTCAGGCCGTAGCGTCGGCGATTCCCCGGTTGTTCCAACGGGAACAAGGCCCGCGACACCGCCGGCAATGTTAAACTCCACCAAGTCTGCCAGCTTCTGATAGTCAACCGAACCATCGGCATGAAAGGGTGTAACCAGTGCGGTATAAACTCCTGTAAAATACATTTCCATTCTCCTTATGCCCTAAAGCTCGACAGAGCCTCAAAATCCAATGTTGCAAAATGATCCTCGACGGTTTCCGCACGGCGGATTTCAACCACTTCGCCGTCCTCTCGAAGCAACAGTTCGGCGGAGCGCAATTTGGCATTATAGTTAAACCCCATCGAATGCCCATGCGCCCCGGCATCATGAATCACAAGCAAGTCGCCAATATCCACCTGTGGGATGGCTCGATCAATCGCAAACTTATCGTTGTTTTCGCAAAGTGAACCGGTGACATCGCAAATCAACTCCAGTGGAGCGGCCTCTTGCCCCGGCACAGTGATGTGGTGATATGCGCCATATATCGCCGGGCGCATCAGATCCACCATGCAGGCATCGAGCCCGACAAACTGCTTGTAGGTGTTCTTCTTGTGTAACACCCGGCTGATGAGATAGCCAAATGGACCCGTGACCATCCGACCGCACTCCATACGCAGATCAAGATGCTTGAGGCCTTTGCCAATAATCCATTCCTCGTAGAGTTTGCGGATGCCTTCGCCGACGGCTTCGAGATCCACGGGTTCGTCCTCCGGCTTGTATGGGATACCAATTCCGCCGCCGATATTGACGAATTCAAATTCAATCCCAAGTTCAGCAGACAGCTCGCCCACGAGTTCGAACAGCAGGTGCGCAGTCTCCACAAAGTAAGAACCTTCCAGCTCGTTCGAGGCCACCATCGTGTGCAACCCGAAACGCTTCACGCCCTTGTCGCGCAGCATACGATAGCCTTCAAAAAGTTGCTCGCGGGTAAAGCCATACTTCGCCTCTTCCGGATGGCCGATAATCGCGTTGCCGCCCTTGAGCG
>JAOZKS010000165.1 GCA_029935255.1 Pontiella sp. | reverse complement strand
CGACCCCTTTTCCGACCCCTTTTCCCATCATTTGAATAAAAATCCCCGCAGCAAGCTATCTCGCTTAGGTTCGACTTTCGCTTCGCAAAGCGGGGTATTAGACTCTGGCTACGCAATAAAGCACCTACGACCCAAAGGTCGAGGAATTACACCCACCTTTGATTAAATTCCAAAACCTTAAAACAGATCGAATTCCACCAACTGCGGAACATCACCATCATTTTGCGTGATCTGTAGACGAATACGTTGCGCCGTGATCGGATTGGCCAGATGAAGGGAAAATGTATTCATCACATTGCCCGTATAGAACGTCTGCCAATCCTGCCCATCATGATACTGTAGTTCAAAGCCACGAACATCGCCATAGAGCTCCCGAATTCCAACGCGGCGGAACATTTTCGGTTCCCGCAAATCCACTTCGATCCACGGTTGCATATCGTTGGTTTTCGCCTTCCAGAAGCGCCAGAAATGGCCACGATGATTCCCGACCATTTTCTTGATCCGGATCATTTCTTCTTCTGTGAATTTTTGCTCGGTCGAACGGTTAATCGCCACCATCTTGTCATCGCTTTCTTCACCAAACTGCTTCGTGAGCTTGCCGCTTTCAAAGCTATGGTGAACCACCACGTCCGGCCCCCCTCGGGCGCTTTTTGGATTGATACTGCTCGATGCGGTTACCCGCGCGTCCGTAGTTAGCGAATGCCCGCGTATCGTTTCGATCGGATCGATGCCCATCGCATCCTGTTCCAGCGTCAAAACCAGTATGGTATCGAGTTCATCATGGTCTTTCGAATCGAGCTTAATCGTTAAGCCCGCATCGGTTTGTTCGAATGCTGGATTTCCTCCGGTCAAGGCACTACAGGACAACACCTTCGCAGGTAGCGCAGGCAATTCAAGAATGCCAGCTGGCCATTGCTGGGTCACATGCAGGTAGACGGTATTTCCCCGGCGGGTTGACCCGCCCCAGCGCCCCGGCTTATAAGGTCCGCCTCGGGTTTTCTTAATACTTTCCCCATATTTTTTCTGATACTCGCCAATCGCCAGATAAATCTTTTTGATGTCTGGATCAATCGCGCCGGTCTCGGACGGCGCATAGTTGAGCAACAGGTTGCCATCGCCAATGGCACAACCGATGAGAATTTGAAGACAGGTTTCCGGCGATTTAATATCTTGCCCACCGTTCCATATCCACGAACTGCTGTGCGTTACTGCACACGTTTCCCAAGGGCGATCCATGTTGAAACTACCCAGTTTCTGCTCGGGAGATCCAAAAGAAATGCCGTACGGAATCTTTCCCACACGCCCATTCGACAGCACACCCTGATGGTGTTTATTCATCATATCGAAAAGGCGTTTATTATCGGTTTTAATTTTCCCGCCATCCCACCATATGCCTTCAACGGGTCCATACTTGGTCATAAGTTCTTCAATTTGATTATAGAAATAATCATCATAGGCCTGAGGATTGGCAACATCATGACGGGCATCATAATGATCAACCTTTGAATAATACCAAAGCAGTCGCAGCCCCCTTTTATGGCAGGCTTCGGAAAGTTCCTTACAGATATCACGCTGGGAAGGCGTACTCATCATGTCATACTTGGTGTATGCACTATCCCACATGCAAAACCCATCATGATGCTTGGTCGTAAAAACCACATAGCCCGCCCCTGCATCCAGTGCCATTTGGGCAACCTCTTCAGCATCAAACTCAACGGGATCAAAAATTCGATACAGATTATTGTAGATGCGCGGAGGGATCGATCCACCGTTGCTTTTGACATAATTGGTGTAGGCACCACTATAAATTTCAGGAGGAATTACATCGATATCTTTCACATCCGCCATATAGCCCAAGGCATTGAACCGCGCCCGACCGGGCACCTGCTTCCACGACAATGCATTACGATACACTAATGCACCGGGTCCCCAGTGAACAAACACTCCGAAGCGCGCTTCGCGCCACCATTGATAATCTTCATCGGTGGCTCCAAGCGGCATCGCATCTTGTCCGGAGGCTCCGCAAGCTCCACAAAAAACGAGGGAACACAACACCTTTTTTAGTACGCTATGAAACATTCAATATCCTTTTATTTCTTCCTGCACGCAATCTGAGGTTCTTTCCCAAGAACGGGGCATGAGCAAAAAACACCCGGGGCGCGATAGATCCATCCCTCGGCACCCAGGTGTTTTCAATAAACCAGACGGTTCTTGCTAGAGCATCAATCTGCGGCGCACAAACAGGATGGCGCCCGCACCGAAGGCAATCATACCCAAGGCCGCTGGCTCCGGAATTGCCTGCACCGTAATGCCACCCACCATAAATTTACTCAAGTCAACGCCATCGTCGTACCCTATGATCTTAAGTTTCGATCCAGCAAGAAGCACTTCCCCCGCAGGGAAGTTGAACGTGTTCAAATTTGCATTTGTGACTGTCGTGCCGTTGTAGTCCAAAATATAAGATTTATCATTACCGGTGTTCAGATAGACCTGAAATAGATTTACATCGCTATCAAACTCGAATTCCAGAGACTCTCCCGGATCGACATAATTACCAGCTCCTCCTAATACCCCGAGTCCGGTCGAAGAGATTCTAAGGCCACTACCGCCTAATGCTACGACCTTCATCTTGAGCTCCGTCTGAGCGGACACCCCATCATCATACCAAGCACCATTACTCATAGAGCCTATGTCCCCCGACGAACTAGTCAAAAGGTTAGTCCATGTTCCTAAAGGGTTAATCGCAAAAGTAGCGCCACTGTAATAAGGAGCAATTCCGTTTTTCGCGATAAACTGAACAATTGGACTGGCGAACGCGCCTGCGCTGATTAAGATTGCCATCAATAGACTTATTTTTACTGTTTTCATTTTTTCTCCGGTTTGTGTTTTATGTTTTTTGCTAAAGGCGACGTTTACTGCTCCTCTTCAGAACGCTGCTAACTACCGCCCTATCATTATTGTACTCGTACTCGCACTAGGTATCCGATCCTGTCGCACTTGATTGGACACAATTTTAAATAAATGATTCAGGTGCCCCGTCCTTCACCAGAAACCAGAAGAGTCTGTATCGGCGTTCCGGATATTGGAACTTTCAGGCAGAGGATTACGTCGGCCAGACGATCCTCCGAACAAGATGCCCCGCAAGCGGGGCTCTTGTTCAGCTCCCCTCTAGTCATCAATAAACAACTTGATGAACATGACATCCAGGTCGGTCGGAACACGGTTGGTGACGCTCTCGAACTCGGCATCGATGGTTGCCGTTCCAATCTCGGCCTGATAGCCGTCGTTGGTCCATGTGCCGAATGCCAGATTGTCATTAAGCCCAAGGAAATAGCTTATTCCACGGATGTCATAATCGCTACGGCGGCGATAGACGCACTCCATCCAGTTTGTGCCGCCGTCGTCCAGCAGGGTGTAGACCGGCAACTTGGCTGAATCGACATCTTTGGTCGGATTTCCGCCTAAACCATATTCATACAAGTTGTTCAACGAATCCCCGTCTGGATTTGCAGTCTGGTCGGCATCCGGACCGGAAAGGCCCCAGCTATCTGCCCAATCGCTAAACGGCGTTGCCGGCGTTCCACCCGTTGCCGTTACCACCAAGAAGCCATTGGTAAGTATCGTTGGCTGAAGTGTTGCGCCGTTAACCGGACGAAGCCAGGTACCAAACAAGGCATCAATCTTCTCAGCCGTGTTGAGCGCGCCGCTAGCCTTGAATGTATAGGACGATCCGTCCTCAAAGCCAATGTAGGTCTCTGGCCCCCAGTTATCGTCCCGGAGCTCTCCCGTGGTTAACGTGGCACCCGCCTTAAGCGTCAGCTGGAAGTCGCTCGTGGGTTTATTAATCATATTAAACTTGATCGTATCAGGACACGCAAGTGTCGCATTGCTGTTAACTGTGGCGGTGAACAACTGGCCAATGCCAGTTTCCCGAGCCATAACCAGTCCGGTATCTGTCGAGATCAGATTCAACGTGGCGGCATCCGAGCCGTTCCCAACCGTCAGGATATGATTAGTACCGCCAATGATCCACCAACCCGCTTTGTTTATGATCCAGTCCATGGTGCCTTGTCGCAGCCTAACCTTCGGGGTATTCCTTGTTTCTAGAACATGTCCACCCAGCAGGGGTGCATTCGCTGGAACGGTTGCCCCGTCGATAATGATCGTCATGTTTCCAGTCAGACCGGCTTGTCCGGCATCCTGATCCACCGGCACACCTTCGGCATCCCAGTTGGCGGCATTGCTCCAATTTCCGTCAACCGCGCCGCTCCATGCGTAATTGAACACCGGTTTAGCTCTTGTGGTGAAGCTCCACACCAGACCGGTGGTGGTTCCTGATCCGTTCACCGAATCGATGCGCCAATCGTATTCCGTCTCGAAAGCCAGCGTAGGAAGCTCTCTGGAAGATACGGTTGACGACAAATTATTCGCCGTCACATTTCCGGCTGGGCCATAGTAGATTTTGTAGCTCGCAGCATCGGAGGCAGCATCCCATGCCAAATCCACGGTTTCAAGCTGTTCAACCGCATCATCGACCGGAACCGGGTTCGAAGCCTGGCCGGGCATCGGAGGAGCCACTTCGGTGGAGAACGTCCATACGGGGCCCGTGTTGGTGCCGGAAAAGTTCACCGCATCAACGCGCCATTGGTAGTTCGTTTCGTAGCCCAGCGCGGGAGTATAGTCCGTCGCGGTTTGAGCGGCGGAAACGAGTGTCATATTGGTCGAGGCCAGGCCAAAATAAACATCGTAGGTTTTGGCATCGGAAGCGGCTGTCCACGACAGATTGGTGCTAACCAGAATATTGCTGGAGGCGTCTGCCGGATCCGGGTTCGAGACCTGGCCGGGCGCAGGCGGGACCGGCTCGGTGGCAAAACTCCAAACGTCGCCCGTGGTGGTGCCGAGGGCGTTCGCCGAATCGATACGCCACTCGTAGTTTGTGCCGCCATAGGCCAGTGTTCCTGGATCAAAACTGGTCGCGGACGTATTGGTTTGAAGGGTCATGCTTCCGGCCTCTCCGAAATAGACCACGTTGGAGAGGGATCCCGCGCCAACCGTCCACGCCAGATCCATATCGACATCCACAGCCGTAGCGTTGTTTACCGGCGAAGGATCCGTAGCCTTACTGGGCAAAACACCCGCATTGCCGGAAACCGTAAAGGTTCCGTCGCCATTATCGGTCGCAGTAAGAGTCACTCCAGCTCCGAGAAAAGTACTTCCGAAATAAGACTCGACCTCTGCTAGGGTAGACAGGCCGGTTCCGCTTAAAAACGTTACACTGGCGGTCGATTCCAGAGAGATCGTGTTAGAGTAAAATCCAGCAACATTAAGCCCCTGAGTTTCCAGAGAGCCTCCGGATTCAATCGTTACATGAACAATAGCGGCTTCGGCTCCGCTAAGCTTATGGTATGCGTCAACAGCAAGTACACCACCAGACTGAATCGTTATAAGTGCTGTTTTTGTGGCAATACCACCTCGTTGTGTCTGGAACGATGTGGTGTCTGAATCTAGGGTAAGTGTTGCTCCTGGTGCCACATTGATAATCTCATGGACTCCTTCAACTGCAGCCGTCTTAAGCCACCAACCATCTCTATAAATACTAACGGTAACAGCACCCTGATTCACTTGGATATAGGGGGGTAATTTGCTGGGCGTATTCGCGGCATTATATCCCCTGAACAGAGGCGTGCTACTTGGAGCAATTGCGCCATCAAAAATGATCAGCATATCGCCGTTTAAGCCAGCGAGTGTTAACTCTTCATCTACCGGAACCCCGTTTCCATCCCAGTTGGCGGAGTTGTCCCAATCCCCATCCGCCGCGGTTCCATTCCACGTATACGTTGAAGCCGAAGCCGACACCACCTGCGAGAAAGCCAACATGGCCACCATTGTCACTATGCCTAATCCTATTTTTTTCACACCGTTGCTCCTTTTGTATGAGTTAACCTTCAATAAATCATTACGCAGAACCCGTGAACTCTTATTTGTTAAAATTAAAAAAAGATGAACCTGCGTCGAGTCGATTTCCCCGGATATGTTCTATCCATCCACTTTATTAAAAATCCGGTTGTACTCCGCGTAATTGGACACCTTTTTCTTCTTTTTTTTAAACCACCTCCATCAGTC
>JAOZKS010000164.1 GCA_029935255.1 Pontiella sp. | reverse complement strand
CCCATGAAATATCTACTTCCACTGTTAATCGCCGCCCTTCTCCCGCTGGCCAACGCCGCGCCACGCAACTTTCTCTTCATCCTCGTCGACGACCTCGGTTGCCGCGGCCAAATAGCGTCCTGCTCAACCATAGCCGATGTGCCGCAAATTGCTTTTAATGGAGGTGTGTAAATGAATAACAGCCCAGTTTGGAAAACAACGTGGATGGTTCTTTTTTTTCTGTCCCCTTTGGCAGGGTGGGCCGGTTCCTTCGATTTAGATCCCAGCCAAGAATACCGAGCTATCAATCAATTTGCAGGAAAACCGCTTCAGCAATATTTGAATAACCATCCTAACTTCGGCAGTTACTGGAATGCCGACGGCCCCGTAAAGATTACGGTGGCAACCATTGTTTCGGGCGGAACGACCTACTATAAGTTCAAAAGCAACTATCAGCATTGGATGGGTGCGCCAATTTCTTCGGGAGGGACGTTACAGATAGATAGTTCGGGCGGGAACAGCCCCAGTTATATCTATCAGTGGGAGTTGATTCCATATGCCACTCCGGAGGGGAACCACTACGGCATGTGCTATGTAAAAAATCGATCTACGGGCGAATACCTGTGTGACGGTGTAAATACCAATACCGAGCTGAATTTGCGCGGTCCGGACCGGACCCTCTCTTGGCCAACCACGGCGGCATTGCTTCCGGATGACCGGCGCTTCATCTGGAAGTTTTCACCTAGCGAATATGAGCCGCAAGAAACATTGGCCGTCCCCCAAGGGGGCTGGACTCCAATGGCGCGTAAAACAGCGGTGCTTTGCACGGGAACCTTTCTCACCACGCCACCGACCTTTCAGGTGACAACCAACGGCTCTTCGACCGTCCTCTTTTCGGGCTCTTCCATTTATTGGGGACAGTTTTGGAACGACCAGTACTACTATGTCTTGAATCTGAATGACGACATCCTCTCGATACCCGGCGACTATGCCGTTTCCTGCAACGGGAAAAACACACAAGTCCATATCCGGAACGATGCGCTGATCCGACCGTTTCGACAGGATGGCAGCGATCGCTTTGAGATGGAGGAAATCTTCGACGACAACTTTGGTTTCTGCGGGCACTGGGGGCGATTGGACAATTGGTGGCCGCAAACCTACGACTACCTCGATGCCAAAGTCTCCTATTTCCCGCATTGGATGTGGCGCGATGCCGGCGATTCAAATGGAAACGGGGTGGAGAATGAGCCAATTACGAGTATTCCCGATGTAACCCGAGCCGAGGGAGATCAGTGTCTGACTGGGGGGTGGGACGTAACCGACCAGTGGGCTCATAACTATGCTCGCGATGGCATGGTTCTGATGCAATTAGCCGAGATGTACCATCAAGTCACCAATATTGCAGTCCGCGCCGAACTCGTCGAGGAGATCCTGTATGGAGTGGCTGGCGCGCTTTATCGGCAGGAAGCCGACGGAAGCTGGCGACAGGGGTTCGTGGACAAAATCCACTGGACGGGCACCACCGCCTCGCTGGCAGCGGGTTTTGCCACCGTCTATCCCGTCCTCGCAGCAGAATCCCCCTCGTCGACCAATGCGGTTCGCAATGCGATGGATTCCGCATGGAGTTATGTCAGCGAGAAAAAAGACGATATAACCACCTGGGCCGTGCGGGGCGAAGGGGTGCTGCCAGACGGAACCACCTTGAACCGAACGCTCGGAGGACAGCGAAACCTCTGGCGCGAGGCCTACCTGATGCAGGCCATTTACATGTACCTAGCGACGGGAGAGGCGATCTATTTCAATGCCGCCGAAACGGAAATTTCCGCCGGAACGCTCTCCTCTATCGGGGGATGGATAAAGACCAGTGGAAGTTTTGCAGGACAACGCGATGGCCAAGGCGGATGTCAGGTGGTTGCCTCCTTGTTGGACTTTTATCCTTATGCCAGCGGGGCAAACCGCTCTCGGATCGAAGACATGGCCCAAACCTACTACGACAGTACAATTGTCGAAGCCAGCCTGCTCGACGGCGCCTTTGGCAACTACGAAGGTCGGCGGCGCAACTATGCCTCGGCCGATATTTGGGATCTCTACAAGCGGGTCTACGCTGCCGCCCACATCTATGATGTGCTAGGGGAAAAATATGGGGAAGGCATGTTGCTCGCCCAACGGACAATCGACTGGTACATGGGCGCAAACCCCTATTCCTCGTCCCTGCTTTCGGGCGTGGGAAATCGTCATATCGTCGATGGATGGAGTAGCTATCACACCGCTGGACGGCATACCGGTTTTATGGCAGGAACAGATGGAGGAGTCCCTCGTTTGATGGGTTCCGATAGCGGCTACGGCGGAACGGAATCGGCGGTTTCCGGCTCTCTGGTTCTTTGGAACGCCATGGTCTTGCTCGACAAACACCAAAGCGGCTTGGATGGAGTCACCCTTTTCAGCGGAGCCAACTTTGCAGGAGAAAAGGCCTGCTTGCCCGCAGGGGAATACAACAGCCACCAGCTCGTAGCCTATGGGTTGGATTTAGATTCAATCAGCTCGCTACAGGTTCCAGAGGACTATCTCGCTACGCTTTATGACGATGCCAACTATTCCGGCGTATCCGCCCTATATTACTCCAATGAACCAACCTTGGGGGCAATGGATAATCAGACCGAATCAATAGTCATCGCCTATGCGCCACCCACGCCACCCGTGCAGGCGGTTTCCCCAACACCGGCCAGCGGAGCCCTCGGAGAACGCACCTCGGTCGATCTTGAATGGGAAAACGGAGGGAACGCCTCTTTCTTCAAGGTGTACCTGAACGGAATCCTCCGTGTGAACGACTTGCGGAGCACCTTCTTCGACCCCGGCCTGTTAGCCTACGACACCACCTACACATGGCGCATTGATTCCGCCAACTCATTGGGTGTCGAAACAGGCGCCACATGGAGCTTTACCACACGTACGAGAACCGAAGCCGAACAAAAGATCAGCGATTTCGCCACCGCCGAACAATCCACCGGATTATGGGGCGATGCCTATCCGGCCGCCAACGGATTGGATGGTAATTTGGGCAACTTTACGCATACCGACGAAACGACAATGAACAACTATTGGCAGATGAATCTGGACAAGGATTACGAGGTTTCTCAAATCGACGTTTGGAATCGCCCCAGTTCTTCTACCGCAAACCGCCTGAACAATGCCTACGTCATGTTGCTGGACGATTCGCTAAGTTGCGTTTGGAGCAACCAAATCATCGGAGCGACCTCCGGTCTGCATCTCGTATATCATCTGCCTCCCGGACGGTTTGGGCGTCACGTGCGCGTCGGTCTCGTCAACGGCGAAGCCAATGCCGACGGAAACTTTATTGTTTCCGTGGCGGAAGCAGAGGTTTATTCACTGCTTCACGTCGATATCGACGGCGATGGACTGGACGACGACTGGGAAGAGCAGTACGCATTCGACCCCTTGGTTCCAGATAACACAAGCGTCGATTCGGATGGGGACGGCGCGACTCTCGCAGAAGAATTTATTGCCGGTACAGATCCAGCCAATGCATCCGACCGCTTTCAAGTTCAATTCGACTCCTCCCTTTCGGCTCGATTTCCCACTTCACTTGCCCGCCTCTACAGCCTGCAGTGGAGCACCAATATTGTAGACATAATCTGGAACCCGCTTCCCGGCCAAACCGATTTGATTGGGACAGGAGAGGATATGACCCTACCGGTACCGACCGAAAAGCCCTTCAGCTATTACCGCATAAAGGTTTCCACTCCCTAGAGAAGGGGCTCCGGTGTGAATACGGAATATACCGCCGGTGGAGAGCGAGAAGAAAAAATGCCGAATGAAATTATTTGACGGGATTACCCAGAAAAGACGATCCAGTCGGCGCTCTCGGTGGTATGCTCTGTTTCACCCATCCCTCCGCCTTCGACTTGGTTTGAATTTTCTTCTTCTATCATTAATTTAACGGAGTCAGGCGTTAGCTCCGAGTGGCGCAGACCGATCGGGTCGCCGCCGTAACGATTGTTTTGATTTGCCACGAGAACCGGATTTGGGAAGCTTGCTCCGAAGGTAATGAGAGTCCACTCATCAGAAAGATTTCTTGCCGTACTCCCTCCCATAAAGCTTCCATTTGCCGCGACACCTTGTTCAATGGCAATGTAATGTACTTTTTCTCCCGCATGGGCGGTAGATCCCGACAGATCGCCATCGGCATCCGCTCCTGCTTCCTGCTCCTGCAGTTGTAAATTGAAGCCATCCGATGTGGTCGCGTTCTTTTTAAAGCGAGGCGTCACACAGGACGTTTCGTTTGTGGTGACAACTTGAACGAAAACCAGAGGTTTGGATGAGAAATATCCAGATTGAAATGAGTGGCGAACAAAGGCATGCCCCACATTTTCAAGAACGCCGGCCTCAACTTTCAAGCCTTCAACCGTATAGTTTCCCTTTTCGAAAACCATGCAGCCTATATTCATTCTTGCGTGTCTACGGTTTGATATGTAGTCCCATTCGTCTACTTGATACTCGAACTGGGAGGAGTCTACTTGACGCACACGAAGCACGCAAGGGTCGCTTCCCCGCGCGCTGACTGGCCCCATTACAATGATTGGATCAACGAAGGTATTTGCTGGAAAACCCACCGTTTCCCACATCGACGAAGGATTGCTCCAATAGGTGTTTTCTGCCATGTAGCTTGGTGCTGGAGGCGGAAGGGTTGCTCCTATGACGTTTTGATCATAGTAGTTCTGAAGGAGGGTGCGTGCGGCGGCTTGCTCTTGGGTTTGTGAGTTCTCATCAATGAAAACCTCGGATATCGGGGCATTGGAGATATCATACAGACCAGGCGCCAAATCATAAGAAGCCGCCGCGTCAAGAACCAGTTTCCAGTCGTGGTTCCTAACAAAGTGAGCGGATGGATTTTGCCTATGGGACACATAAATGATCTCTCGATGATCTCCCGCTTGCCCCTCCAGCTGAGATCGGAAGCTTTTCCCGTCAATAATGCGATCAGAAGGAAGTGCAACATCTGCGATATCTAGCAATGTCGGGAAAATGTCGGAAAAATCCATCATCCCTCCATATGAAGTATTTGGTGTAACAACCCCTGGCCAGCGCACATAAAACGGAACCCAACTTCCGGTATCCTTTGTAGACTGCTTCCCTCCCGCAACAGGCACTCCGTTAAACATGCTATCGATGCTTGAAACCGTGCCGTTATCTCCAGCGAAGATAAGAACGGTATTATCCGCAATGCCGAGGGCGTCAACGGTGTTCAGGAGGTTCCCCACCATCTGATCCATGTACTGCATCATGTAAGAATATGTTTGCTCTAATGTCAGTCCGGTAACATTAGGAAATAGTGGGGTTCCCCCCAATGGTGTATGGACCAGTCCCAAAGAATACTGCAAATAAAAGGGCTGGGAGCCGGATGCCTTATTCGTGATGAAATTGCAGGCCCACTCGTTTAATTGATATGGGGTGTAATCCTGTTCAACATATTGATTGCCGTAGTTGATGGTATGGCCAATAAAGGAACTGCTTTCAGCAAATCCATGCGCAACGATATGGGCTTCTTGCTCTTCTGCAATTCCGGAATTCCCATATTTTAGATTCCATTTTCCAGACAGGCCTGTGGCATAGCCAGAATCCTGCAACAAAGTCGCCAGTGTTACTTCATTGGTAGTCGATAATTCTCCAAGGGGCAATGTTGGATAGACGATTCCGGTTCGAAACGGGTATCTACCCGTAAGGAACTGGCCGCGTGTTGGGGCGCACGTTGGACAGGAAAATGCATTCTCAAAAACGACTCCATCTTGTGCAATTGTATTAATATTTGGCGTAGGCCATGATGTACTGCCATACATCTCCATTGATTCGGCACCCACATCATCAGCCAGAATAAAGATGATGTTGGGGCGATCGGTTGTTGAACCATGCGCTTGTCGACTCAATGACGCAAAACTCAGGCAGGCAACCGTCGTTGCTGAAGCTTTGAGAGCATCCCTTCTGTTGATTCCTCTTGATTGTTTCATGTATTTATCCTTTTGGCTTTTTTAAAGGGGGTCAAAAAAAGGGGGCAGCCTGTGAATTCATGCTTCTCCTGCCCGCCACTCCCCAGCCCCAACACATTCCCTCAGTTCAACTTTTCAAACAACA
>JAOZKS010000538.1 GCA_029935255.1 Pontiella sp. | reverse complement strand
GAAGAGGGGTTTGGCCGGGGTGGATTTGTGGTGGTTTCGGGGAGGCGGCCATGATTAGCCAAATCGAACTGTGTTTGAAGCACCGCCTCAAGGTGAAGGGATCGGCAACTCTCCACTTCCAGCCGGGGGCGAATGTGCTGGTCGGGCCGAATGGCTCCGGGAAAAGCACCGTTTTGCGATCGCTGTATTCCTGTCAGGAATGCTCCCGCACAGAATCCCGCGATTCCGACCTCTACTATTTCAACTCCGAAACCATGAACCCCCATGTGCCCCAAGGCCCGGCGGGCGACCTTCGTGGAATGTTGCTCCGAACACGCGGGATTTTCTCTTCCCACGGAGAAATCATGAAATCGGTTCTCTTTTCGATGCCCATCCGGCAAGGCGGCGTCCTTTTGGTGGACGAGCCGGAAGCCGGCCAGGACTTTAAAGGCGTAGAGCGCATCCGCGAAGGCTTCGATAAAATCGTCGCCAGCGGCGGGCAGGTCATCATGGCCACGCACCACCCCTTTCTTATGCAAAACACCCATCTCATCGAACTTGTTCCAAACTATGCCGAACATCTTCGGGCAAAGTTCTGCACAACCCTCTGTGGAAACCCAACATGAATCAAGACCCCAACGAATTCAGGACCGCGAATGTGGTGACCCTCTCGACAACCCACCTTTTGCACGACACCTTTTCATCGTTTTTTGCACCGCTCCTTCCGTTGCTCTCTGAAAAACTCGGGTTCACGTATGCCATGGCAGGCCTGCTGTCAACGGTGCAAAAGCTCCCCTCGCTCCTAAACCCGCTCATCGGTCTTATCGCTGATCGAGTGGTGATTCGCTCAGCCATCATCCTGGCGCCGGTGGTCACGATCATCACGATGGGCCTGATGGGCCTGGCACCGTCGGTCGCCCTTCTCGGGGTATTGCTTTTTACCTGCGGCATCAGCGCCGCCGTCCTGCACGTCGCCGCGCCGGTACTGATGCGGCAGGTTTCCGGAAACCAGATTGGCCGGGGCATGAGCTACTTTATGTTTGGCGGCGAAATTTCCAGGACCATCGGCCCGCTCCTCATCACGGCCGCCGTCTCGTGGTGGAGCCTCGAAGGAACCTGGCGGTTGATCCCCTTCGGCTTGGTGGCCTCGCTCCTGCTTTTCTTCAACCTGCGAACCATTGATAAATCCCATCTCAAACGGTTCCAAAAGAAAAGCAAGACCCACCTCCGGCAAAGCGTCAGGGAGATTGCCCCGTTTTTTGTTTTGGTGGCGCCCATCCTTTTATTTCGTGGATTTTCAAAAACCGCCCTCACCCTTTTTCTTCCCTCCTACATGGTGGCCGGTGGAGCCTCGATTAAAACCGCGGCCCTTGCCCTCGCCCTTCTGGAACTAACCGGCGCCATCGGCGCCCTGGCGGCCGGGAGCCTGTCGGACAAGCTCGGCCGGAAAATCATCCTCCTGACCATCATGGTTCTCACCCCCGTGCTCATGTTTCTCTTCACCCTGGCCACCGGCCCGCTGCAATGGATTCTGCTCGGCGCCATGGGCCTTATCTTTTTTGCCAGCACGCCGGTTTTCATGGCCATGATCCACGACCTAAACTCCGACCGCCCCGCCTTTGCCAACGGCATATTCATGACCGTCAGTTTTGCCGCCAGCTCCATCGTCGCCCTGCTCGTCGGGGTATTGGCCGACCGCTATGGCTTTGTGAAAACCTATCAAATCACTGCGGCGCTAAGCTTGTGCGCCATCCCCTTAACCTTTTTTATTAAAGACAAGTCGCGAGGATAGAAAA
>JAOZKS010000537.1 GCA_029935255.1 Pontiella sp. | reverse complement strand
AGCTAAAAACCCCTCATATATTATGCCGTTAACGTGTTCCTGACAGGACATTTTGCCCCAAACGGGAAGAGATTTTTTTCTCTTCGAACTACTCCTTGAGTGCGTGCTCCTTTTTCGCGCAGTCGTTCGGGAAGCCGTCATGACTATCGTTTTCCTTGAGACGCGGGGGAGCTCTTGTTCAATGGGGCGCTCGGGGATTTAGACCATAATTCGTTCGCACCTCGGAGGTGCCGAAATCGCTCCATTGACACTCCTTTGGTGGCTTGGTGACTCGGCCGGGTTTTTTGCCGGAGACGGTGGTGTTATCGCTTTGTGCGCATCGCAGAGGGGCCTGTTGGGCCTGTTATATTTTCGAAAACCATAGAGGCTCCTGCAGGTGCCAGCTCCTTCGTAAAGCATTATTATGAAGCAGGTTGCATTTGATGACCGGCAGGTCTTGGTGTATAATCAGCGCATGAAAAATTTGAAAAAACCAGATACTGTACGGGAGCGATTTCTCCAGCCGATGCTTGATGCGTTCGAGCAATGCGAACTGACCCGGAACTGTTCGGAATATTCCGACCGGGATCATCTCATGTCGGGAGTGCAACGGGTGATCCAGAATCATTGCAGCGGACGGGCGTGGATTCAACATTGTCAATTGGTGTTGAATATTTTTGCCGGGGTCGCCGTCTTCTTTCAGGCGTTGAAAAGCAAGCGGCGAATGGAGATGGTGGTGGACGTGGCAGAACGTGTCCGCCTCGAATGCAACAGTAGATATACAAGAAACCCGGAGCACGACCCGCTCGCTCAGCATCCTGAATTGGAGCGCTTTTCGGTCTATGCCTCCGATGGCCATACCCACGCCGCTGCCAGCCACGACAAGCCGATTGGCGGAAAAATCAGGCCGATCAACCACATTTACTCTCTCTGTTTGCGCACTCATTCCATGGCGCACATTGACTTGACGCAACCGGCAAAGGGGAAGAAGAAGGAGCATGAAATCAGCACGCTAAAGCGTGTTGGCGCGAAAGCCCTGCGGATGGGAGAGAAGACAGGAATCAAGGTGATTCATGTTTACGATCCCGCGATTATCGACTACCCGCAATGGCATCGATGGAAGCAAGGATCGGGCATCTACATCATCACAATGGAAAAGAGCAACTCCGCCTTCATCTCGATCAAGGAGCTGGAGTTTGACGCCGGGGACAGCCGCAATACCGGTGTTGTGTCGGACGAAATCGTGCTCACCTCCAAGGGAGGACGATTGCGGCGAATTCGCTATGTAGATCCAGAAACCGGGAAACGCTTTAGCTTCCTCACCAACGAGTTTTCCCTTCCGGCCGGTCTGATCGCTTTTTTATACAAACTTCGATGGGATGTCGAAAAGACGTTCGATCAGCTGAAGAACCTGTTTTGCGAAAAAAAAGCATGGGCTGGCAGCGCAGCAGCCAAATGCCAGCAGGCAGCCTTCATAACGATTGCCCACAATTTGACCTTGATGCTTGAACGGGAAATCAAGAAGGACGAGGGGATCGAGGATATAAAAACACTGAAAAGGAAAGAGCAGCGGGTTGCTCAGGCGCGAGCGAAGTCAGAGGAGGCCGGTATCAAATTCAACCCGCTAGTCGAAGGCGTTCGCAGAGTATCCAAGCGCAGCGCCCAGTTTATCAGGTGGCTTCAACCCTCTCTGGAGCACAGAACTTGTTGGCAGCAAGCTATTGAGCAATTACGGCCACTTATGGAAGAATATTTGAGCTGATTTTTTAACACCGTTGATGAATTGGTTTAAAGCGAA
>JAOZKS010000163.1 GCA_029935255.1 Pontiella sp. | reverse complement strand
ATGAGTGCGGTGGAGAAGTAGCCGATGATATGACTGCAATCGAGAATAGCTTCGTTGATGTCTTTGCCTTGCGGGCAAACCAATAGCTCCGCAGGGTCAAAGTTTTGGCGATACCATTTCTCGTTTTCACGCGGGTGCGGTTTCACGGCAACCGGTAGTGGAGACGCAGCAATGATTTCCTGAATATGACGTTTCTTGGCATCCAGCCCGCCCTCCAAGACATGATCCTCGAACAGCGGTTGAGAAATCAGGAGGATCCGTTTCTCCGGTTCGCGTTGTTCCAGCGCATACGCCTTCTCAAACTGTAATGCACCCATGGGAATCAACTGATCTTCGCGATACCCTTCCTTCTCAATAAAAAATCTCCGGTCGCGCTCACCAATAATACAGGCCAGATCGGCCACGGTTTCCTGCCGGTGATTATAATAATAGTCATTTGGATTGGCTAGTAGGCGGAATTGGAATGGAAGCGATTTCATCCAATCCTTGAAGCCCAGCTGAACCATGGTCGCATTGTAGAGGAGGAAGGTGCGGGCAATCTTTATGAATTCATTGCAAGCGCGCTTGAATACATTCTTTGTTTTTACTTCATCCAGCTGTGCAATACTTCCATGCTGAATATGCAGGCTTGGAATATTCAAGAACCTAGCCGCATGTAGGAATGCGCGATCCTGCACCCACCCTTTATCGAATACCACAACGCAATCTGGCTTGAGTTTTTCCAGCGCCTTTACAAAAGAGAAGGTTTCCTGGGATTGAAGATCGACTATTGCGATACCCTTATCCGACAAGTCCGGGCAGTCATCCCATCCGTAGATCGCTTTTTCCGTGTGAAAGAAAATAATCTCATACTTGTCCGCTAATGGCTCGAACAACGGCAGGGCAAAGTGCCCGAAATAGCGCCATGATGGGAAAAAGACAATGATTCGTTTCATGGCCAATGCTTAGGTCTCCGAGAGTTTAGCTTCCCGTTTTAAGAGAAAAACTGCACCTGCAATAGCAACGATGAACACCGCTACAATAAATGCACGCTTAGGTGTGTTTTTCGGACACTGGAACTCAATCACATGACTGCCCGACGGAACCTGAACGCCCATGCTCAGATAGTCGACACGCAGTAGCGGCGCGGGTTTTCCGTCCACCAGCACCGTCCAATTTCCCTGATAGCGCTGGGCGAAACGCAGGATGGACGGAGCTTGTGTTTGCACCTCCACAACGGCCTCTCGATTGGTCACCTTGGCTTCTAATGGTTGGAAAGTAATGGTGCCAGACTTGGCCTCCACATCAGATGCGGAATCAACGAGCACCGTGGTCCGCAGATTGTAATTGGGTGAAACCAGTTTTTCGCAGTGTTCATCGATCGGAGCAGTTTCCCAGTTTTGGAAAAGAGCGAACCGCGGGATAGATCCCGTAAATTCAAGAAGCACATCCTTGCGCATGCCCTGAGCGGTTGGCACTTGATAATTCAAAACGGGTTTGAACTGTTTAGCAAGTTCCGGATTTTGCTGTAACTGTTGCATTATGGCTTCCGGAGCAGCTACATACTTGATCGCCGATAATTCCCAAAGACGAATCTGGTTGCGTCCAACCTTTCCTAGATATTCTTTGTAGATCACCGGCATGCGGGGCATTTGCCAGATGTTGAAAAGGTTCAGTCCGTGAAAGGGGCCATCGGATGCCAGCCATTGATTATAGATCCCGCTCTGATCGACAAAGAACGTTCGTTCATTCCCTTGATTTTCCTTCAAGTAGGTAATTAGTCCATTGCCCTTCTTCATCGCGGCAATGTTGTTCGCCTCGAAATAGTGAGAGGTCAGGACCAGACTGTCGATGGCCAGCACGACGACAAACAGAGCCGCCACCCATTTAGCCTGTTTCAACCCTTTCCAGACCATAAAGACCAATCCGGAACAAATCAAAGCCAACAGTGCGGCATGGAACCAGGCGTTGTACATATTCTGCACCATCACGTCTGCAAAGTTTCCGAATCCCATCTTGGTAAATGCTGTTTTTTGCACCGCCGGGAAGGCCAAGAGTTTCAGGCCTGCCAGAAGCATGAATCCACCACAGGCTACAGCAAAAACCCACAACGCCTTAGCCAACTTTCCGGCTTTTCCACCGGTCAGCAGTTGATCGAGCCCGTAGGCAGAAACAATAGCCATGCAGATTTGAAAATTGTCGAACAACTTGATGGGGCCCCGGATGTTATTGACCAGCGGAAGTTGGTAGAAGAACTTGTACAGTACGCTGTATTTACCGAAAGCGAGCAAGAAGCCAATCAGGCCGGCAATGCTCCAGAACAAAATAACTTTCCCTGCCTCGTTTTTGCGGTTCTTAAGTGCCTCGGCAAATCCGAAGGCTCCCAAGAGAAAGGGGATGATGCCAAAATAAACACTGGTCAATTTGAAGTTGCGGAATCCCTGTTTGGAGGTTTCCCATTCTGCTGACTGACCGAGCTTTCCCCAGTAGGGGCCTTCTGGATTATTACTACTCCAGCCACTCCAGCCTGAAGCAATCAGATCCGGCCATTCCGAAGGAACCATGCTCCATTGTGTGATGTAGTTCCATTTGGCATCGCCACCGCCCGGCCCCTGCTGCATTGGAGCCGCCCCCGCAATGTTGTGCTTGTAGGAGCCGATCAAGGTGTTCCCTGCCAAAAGCAAAGCAACAATACTAATCGGAGCCAAAACGCCCCCCCATTTAACGGGTTCCTTAAGATGTGCCTGCAACAAACGAAAGAGGGTATAGGACCCTACAAACAGGCCTGCCAGCAACGCCACATCCTGTTGCTCGATCATCATGATTCCTATGGTCAATCCAGCAAGGATTGAGAATCCTACGACTTTCTTTACCGACTCAGCACGGACGGATTTCTCGATCAAACACAAACTTAATACCGAAAAGGCGAGCACCTCCATCTTATAGGCATGCCCCCCATGAGCCAACATGATCGAGTTGATCCAAAATGCGATCAGTGCACCAAATACGGAAGCCAACCAACTGCGGTTCCACAGGCGAAGAAACCACACCATGGAAGCGGAACCGGCAACCAACACCAGTCCATAAAACAGGTTGGCGAAAACCGTTAGCGGCAGTACGGCTAGAATTACATTGAAAAGGGTAAGGTTTGAACCGCTGCTGCCCATCACTTGATTCGCCGTGAAATAGCCGGTCAACATCTCGGGCAAAAAGTTCTTCTTAAATGCCAATCGTCCAATATTTAGGTCCGAAGCGGAAAAGACCATGTCGGCGGGCCAGACGCAGCGAAAGGTGATGGCTGCCAGAGCGACAAAGAAAAGGGTACATAACAAAAATTTGATTCTATCATTTTTCATAACTGTTTTTTCCTACGAACAGACCAGACCCCGTTTCACCCGCCAAACCGATGCGAGCATCTGAAGTGACATCAATATGAACGTGGTTGCGTTTCCTGGAACATGATGCCACTCAATGGGGACCTCTTTAAAGTCATAACCCAACCGCTTAATACGGCACAACAAATCAATATCAAATGCCCAGCCCGGTTCAGTTGATTCGGGCAACACTTTGTCGAGCACTTCATGACGGAATAGTTTTGCGCCGCACTGGCTATCGTGAATATCCAGTCCAAACAAGCCCTGCACCACCACTCTGTTGAGCACCCGTGATGCCACTCGCCGCATCCACGGCTGCGGGGGGTTCACGGTTGCACCGGCAATCCAGCGCGACCCTATAATACATCCTGAATTTCCAATATTTTCCACTAGCAGGGAAAACGAGGCCGGTGTTGTTGCGCCATCGGCATCCACAAAACCAATCAACATCCCTTGTGCGTTTCGCATTCCCAGCTCGACCGCCCCCCCCTTTCCAATCCGGGATGACTCCACAATTACCTTGATTTGAGAACAGCCCTTGGCTATGTCTCGGGCAACCTGCTCCGTTTTGTCGGAACAATGGTTCACCACAACAATCAACTCCATATCCTCGCCATACCGCTCACCAAAATAATCCACATAGGCGGTCAGGGTCGGAGGAAGCCGATGCTCTTCGTTGTGGGCTGGAATGATGATGGAGAGTTTCATTGGGTATGGGTTGTCTTCTGGAGGCCGCCGATATCGCCCAAACGGCCCACGTTCAGGTTCGATGCCGCATGGACCGGAAAAAACAGGCGGTATAAAAGAATTTTTGAGGGTTCATTCTTCATGAATGATTTCATTTGAGCACATCCTGACAGGCAAGGAAAACTTCTTCCATTTCAATTCCTGTAATGCAGGCATAGTCGAGGTTCGCATGGCAGGCGGCGGGTTTGGGGCTGTAGAAGAAACAGGGGCTGCACGGCAATTCCTTGTGGATCAGCCGATGCCTAGCGCCCCATGGATAGAGCATTTTCGGGTTGGTATAGCCAAATAGTGCAACCACGGGAGTTTGCATCGCTGCGGAGATATGCATTAAGGCGGAGTCGTTGGTTACCATGCAGCGGCAGCGCTCAACCAAGGCCGCACTCTCCGGAAGTTTGAGCCCATCGACGGCAAACACCTTCTGTCCACAATCGGCCTGTTCGCAGATTTCCTTTTTCAATTCATCCTCTTCCGGGCCGCCGAAAATCAAAACACGGGCATCGAGTTGATCCACCAACTGCCTCGCGAGCTGGGCGAACTTTTCCTTTGGCCACCGTTTATGAATGTGGTTTTTGAACAAGGCCGAGCCAGCATGGAACCCAACCAGCAATTGGTTTTCCAACCCATGGAACCGGATCCATTCTTCGGCAGCAGCATGATCGGCGGTCTTCAACGGAAAGTTCAGCGCTGGAATTTTTTTTGCAGCCTGAACGCCGCAGAAAGGAAGCAATCCCACATTGTTTTCGACAATATGCTTTGTTTCATCCTCCATGATCCAGTCGTTTTTCAACCGATTGAGGTTGATGGAATCAACGTGGTTGTAGCGATGCCCGATCCGTCGCCCCCCCAGCAGGATCTGGATGATATTGTATTCAGCTCGGTTGGCCGGGCAGGCTGCGATGGTTGCATCGAATCTATTGCGCCGCAGCTTGAGTACCTTTCCCAAGGATTGGAGTGCACCGCCCTCAATGAAATCAATGAAGTGAACGGCCGACACATCGGAGTTGTTCTCCATCATGTGCTGCGAGGCCCTGAACATGACGAGCACTTCAATCTCCAGTTCGGGGCGCGCCTGCTTCAAGAGCCTGAGGAACGGCGTAAAAGTCAGCGTGTCCCCCACGCCGGAGAGGCACATGCAAAGGACCTTTTTCCAATCTCCGGGGTTTTTGTTCATCGTTTGAAGACCACAAATTTACGGACGAAATAATTCATGATCACGCCCAGCACCAGCATCGAGATATTGGAATAGGTCACTTCCCATCCGAAGTCAGAAATCAGCACACGCCCCAGCCAGATGAAGACGAACTGGAAAAGCGATGCGCCAAAGAAGAGTATGACCTCCATGGGCCTCTTGTGTCGCCCCCCCTCGAATACAAACCATACATTGAGCAGATAGACCACACTGTTCGATACCACGAAACAAATCGCCTTGATGATCAGGAAGTTCCTTGCCAACTCTTCCTCCGTTGCCGCCTGCACTTCAAAGCCAATATATTCAATGAACCGCGCAACAGGATCGGATGCGCGCATGCAGGGAAAAACCAACCAGGCCAGCAAATAGAACGTCAGTGTATCGATGACAACGGAAGTTCCACCGCAAAAGACATATTTAACGAATTGCGTGAAGGAGTTGTCCTTGCGACGCAAGAAGGCGGATAGACTGGACATGAAAGTTCTCATCGTTGATAAAACCGCATACTTTATGCAGACCGCCCTGTGAACGCGAGAGTTTTTATTGATTCGGCTATCCCAAAAACTCCCGCATATAGTATAACTCTGCCCCATCGGATCGAATATCCGGTCGAGGAAAACGCATAAAGGATCTGAAATGGGGAAATTCACGGAACTGAAAAACCACCTGCTGGTCGGCGGCACACGATTTATCGATGTGCGCGGCTTCTGGCTGCGGAGCGAAATGGAGGCCATGCAACGGCTTCCAAAATATGCAACCCCACTCAGCCTCGTCCCCCACGGTCGCAAGATATTTTCCCAGAACGAAGAAGACGGCATCATTATTGAAATCTTCCGGCGCATCGGCACCACCAACAAGACCTTCGTCGAATTCGGTTGCG
>JAOZKS010000536.1 GCA_029935255.1 Pontiella sp. | reverse complement strand
CGCGCCACGCAACTTTCTCTTCATCCTCGTCGACGACCTCGGTTGCCGCGACCTCAACGTGGAAGGCAGCACCTTCCACGAAACCCCAAACATTGATGCACTGGCCAACGGCGGCATGCGCTTCGAGAACGGCTATTCCGCCTGCCGCGTATGCAGCCCCTCGCGAGCGAGTATCATGACCGGCAAGGCCACCCCGCGCCACGGCATCACCGACTGGATCGGCGCCGCCAGCGGCACGAAGTGGAACCACAACGACAAAGTGCTTCCCGCCAAATATGCGCACAACCTGCCGCACGAAGACACCACCCTCGCCGAAGCCCTGCGTGCCGCAGGCTACAAAACCTTCTTCGCCGGAAAATGGCACCTCGGCAACGAAGGCTCCTGGCCAGAAGACCATGGATTCGACATCAACAAAGGCGGATGGACCAGCGGCATACCCAAGGGCGGCTACTTTGCGCCCTGGAACAATCCGCGCCTCGAAAGCGGCCCCGACGGCGAATCCCTCACCCTCCGGCTCGCCAACGAAACCGCCCGCTTCATTGAAGAAAACCAAAAACGCCCCTTTCTGGCCTTCCTCTCCTTCTATACCGTCCACAGCCCCATCCAAACCACGGAAGAACTCTGTAACAAATATCGCAAGAAAGCAAAAGCGATGGGGCTTTCCTCTCAGGAAACCCGCTTCAAGATCGACCGAACCCTGCCCGTCCGGCAGGCGCAGGACAACCCCATCTATGCCGGAATGATGGAAACGCTCGATGACGCCGTCGGAATCGTCCTCTCCAAACTCAAGGAGACCGGGCTCGACCAAAACACCGTCGTCATCTTCACCGGCGACAACGGCGGAGTCTCCTCCGGCGACGCCTACTCCACCTGCCTACTACCTTTCCGAGGCGGAAAAGGCCGCATGTGGGAAGGCGGCATCCACGAACCCTACTTCATTTATGTCCCCGGCATGACCCAACCCCGTTCCACCACAAAGGTTCCCGCGATCGGAATGGACTTCTATCCCACCATCCTAGAACTCGCCGGACTGCCACCCATGCCCGAACAGCACCTCGACGGCACCAGCCTCGTCCCCGTTCTAAAAGGCGGCACTCTTGCCGACCGCAGCCTCTTCTGGCACTACCCGCACTATGGAAACCAAGGCGGCGAACCCTCATCGATTATTCGCTCCAAGGACTGGAAACTCATCTACTACCACGAAGACGGTCGAAACGAACTCTACAACATCGCCGACGACATCGGCGAGCAACACGATCTCGCCAACGCGCAACCCGAACGCACCGCAGAACTTCGCCAGAAACTCGATAGCTGGCTCGCCGAAACCGGCGCGCGCATCCCCAAGCCCGACTCACGCCATAACGCCGAACAAAAGAAAAAACAGCTGCAACAAATGCGTAACAAAAAAATGCCCGCCCTCGAAAAGAAGGCGGAAGCCTATCTCGCCCCCGACTGGAAGCCCAACACGGATTGGTGGGGTAGTACGGTGAACGAGTAGGCCTCTCCCTCAAAGCCGGGAACTGTTACGAGCGAAAGTGGCAGAGGAAAAGGGAGGCGAGTTTTGGCCTAATTCCGATTAAGGCACCGGACAGACTGCTAGTCGGAAATATACAGGTTAGCCATTAGCCCATAATGATTTTAATGTGCGCGTGCTTCGATATCGGTGGCCATTTCTAGTTTCATGTTGATTCCGACTGCTTTGTCCCCTTCCCTACCGGACATGCTCCATGATTTACCTTTCATTTTTAGATCCATTATTCACGGACGGGTACCTTTTCTGA
>JAOZKS010000535.1 GCA_029935255.1 Pontiella sp. | reverse complement strand
TGCGCAATGGTTACGATCGGCCCACGTTCCTACAACCGGATGTATGCCAAAATCAGAAACGTCAATAAGATGCTGGCGTGGGGTCATGCACGCGCCATAGAGAACCTGCTCGAAAAAGTACCCGACTGCCCACGCGCCCTATCCGATAAGTTCGGCCCCACCCACCAGATCGAACGCGCACTGATGGACAAAGGGAAAAAGATTAGGCTCGACCAGCGTACCAAGGCGGAATCCGACCCCGCCGTTGCCGCTGCCTCGATTCTGGCGCGCGCCGGCTTTCTCTATGCCCTCAAGACAATGGGTAAAGAACAGGGCTTCGAAGTGCCCAAAGGGGCTTCCGAGAAAGTACGGCGTGAAGCCGAAAAGCTGGTGGCCTATAAAGGTCCCGGCATTCTACTCGAAACCGCCAAATGCCACTTTCAAACCACGGATAAGGTGCTGGCCGAAGTGGGTTATACCCGAAAGGACCTTCCCTCCCCCTTTTGATTTACCCCTTTATATTTGGAAGCTAAAAAACCGAAAGCTCCACTGAACGGAATCTTCCGGTTTTTTCAAGGGACAGAGCCCGAACCTACGGAGACGCAATCTCGTCGTAGAACCCCAAATAGTCGTCCTTGCGCTCACTTCCCCGCAAAGCAATCGCCGACCGCGGATGCTCGTTATGGTGCCCTGTAATCATGTACGGAATGCTGTATCCCCAATCCAGTTCCTGACTCAGCGGGTACATTGCATTCTGAATAAAGTCCAAAATGGGGCGGATATTGAATTTTGGATTTTTCAAGAAACCAACCAATAGTTCCGTCGGGCAGTTTCCCGCGCCGCGCCCCATGCCCATCATCGTGGTATCGAGCAGCTTCACCCCATTGATCGCCGCATGGATGGTATTGGCATAGGCCAGCTGCTGGTTGTTATGTGCGTGAATACCGAGGGTCTTCCCCGTGGTTTTGTAACGGGTGATCAAATCATCGATTTGCTCGTAGTAGAGCGATCCAAAACTATCGACCACATAAAGGTAGTCCACCTCATCGCATCCCGAAATCACCTCGAGCCCGTTGTCCAGCTCATAATCCGGAACCGTCGAAACCGCCATCAGATTAAGCGCAACTTCATACCCCTTGTCCTTCGCATCCTTCACAATATCAAACGCGGCCGGAAGCTGGTGGATGTAGGTGGCCACCCGGATCATATCGAGCGCGCTCTCCGCGCACGGCAGAATATCGTTATGGTAGTCCGTCCGGCCAATGTCAGCCATGGCGCAAAGTTTCAACTTGGTGTCGTTATCGCCGACTTCCCGGCGAATATCCTCTTCGCTCGAAAACTTCCACGGGCCGTTGTCGTTGCCACTGAAAAGTTTCTTATCGGCCTTGTAGCCCACTTCCATATAATCGATGCCGCCCGCAACACAGGTATCGTAGACCTTCCTGAAAAACCCCTCCTCAAACTTATGGGCATTGATCAGCCCACCATCGCGCACGGTGCAATCCACAATCTTCAAGTTTGGATCGAACGAGACCCATCCAGCACTTTTATCCGACTTCTTACTCATATCCAACATCCTCGCCTTATTTTAAAACAGAGAGTGGAATATAGCACCGGAGCGTTTCTGGGCGAATATTTTAACCATTTATTTGCAACCCCCGCCCCAAACCAATACGTTCCCCCTCCAAACAGTTGGCAGAGGAGAATTCACACATGGCACATATTATCGCCCCCGGAGGGGAAGAATTTCTAGACAAGGAAATCAAAGTACTCGACCACGGCTTCATCCGCCTCATCGACTACATGGG
>JAOZKS010000534.1 GCA_029935255.1 Pontiella sp. | reverse complement strand
GGCGTGGCCCCGCTCCACCCGATCGCACAGGCCATGAAGGCGGCGGGCAACAAGGTCATCATCATCATGGGTGCGCGCAACAAGGAACTGCTGATTCTCGAGGACGAAATGCGGGCCATTGCCGACGAACTCATCATCTGCACCGACGACGGGTCGGTTGGACGCAAGTGCCTCGTCACCGAACCGCTCAAGGAACTCTGCGAGCAGGATCCCATGCCCGATCTCGCCGTCGCCATCGGCCCGCCGATCATGATGAAGTTTTGCTCCGAAACCACCCGCCCCTACAAAGTCCCCACCCAGGTTTCGCTCAATACCATCATGGTGGACGGCACCGGCATGTGCGGCGGCTGCCGCGTCACCGTCGGTAACGACACCAAATTCGTCTGCGTCGATGGCCCCGAATTCGACGGCCACCTCGTTGATTTCGACAACATGATGAACCGCCTCAACGCCTACAAAAAGCAGGAGACCGAAGACCACGCCTGCCGAATCGGACTTTAATGCAAAAATATGAACCACGGAATACACAGAATACACGGAACCCAGTCCATTTTCTCTTTCCGTGTATTCCGTGGTTAACCAACATAGGAAAAGTTTCATGACCTATATCCCCGCCGAAAAGCTGGCCGAAGCCGCTGTCCAATCCTTGGAAGAACTCAACGCAAGAACGGAACCGCTCAAGCCGAAGGATCGCATGGCGATTCCTGCGCAGGAGATGCCTTCGCAAGATCCCGCAGTGCGGCGCACAAATATGGAAGAGGTGGCGATCGGCTACACGCCCGAACAGGCCAAGCTCGAAGCAGAGCGTTGCCTGCAATGCAAAACAGCTCCCTGCATCGCGGGGTGCCCGGTCGGCATCGATATCCCCGGCTTCATCCAGGCCATCGCGGATGGAGATAATAAAAAATCCATCGACATCCTTAAAGAGAGCAGCCTTCTGCCCGCCGTCTGCGGGCGGGTCTGCCCGCAGGAGAGCCAGTGCCAAGCGCCCTGCACCGTCGGTAAAGCCCTCAAGTCGGTCGACAAAGCCGTCAGCATCGGTCGGCTTGAACGCTACGTAGCCGACTGGGAGCGCGAAAACAATCTAATGGAAATCCCCGCCGTCAAACCCGAAACCGGCAAGAAAGTCGGGATCATTGGCACAGGTCCCGCCGGGCTCACGGTTGCCGCCGACATTCGGCGCGAAGGCCACACCGTCGTGCTTTTCGAAGCCTTCCACAAACCCGGTGGCGTGATGGTCTACGGCATTCCCGAGTTCCGCCTGCCCAAGGCCATCGTGCAGAAAGAAATCGATACGCTCACCGAAATGGGCTGCGAACTCAAACCCAACTTTGTGATTGGCCGAACCCGCAAGGTTCAGGATCTGCTTGACGAAGATGGCTTCGACGCCCTCTTCATCGGCACCGGTGCCGGGCTTCCGCGCTTCATGAACATTGAAGGCGAAAACCTCGTCGGCGTCTATTCCGCCAATGAATACCTCACCCGCTCCAACCTCATGCGCGCCTACGACAAAGCCCGTGCGGACACCCCCATCTTCGCCTCCGAAAAGGTCGCCGTGCTCGGCGGGGGCAACGTCGCCATGGATGCCGCGCGCACCGCCGTGCGCCTCGGGGCCAAAGAGGTGCATTTGATCTACCGGCGCACCGAAGTCGAGATGCCCGCCCGCGTTGAGGAAGTTGGTCACGCCAAAGAGGAAGGTGTCATCTTCCACCTGCTCGAAAATCCCAAACGCATTCTTTCCGACGAACGCGGCTGGGTGCGCGGCATCGAATGCCTGCGCTTCGAGCT
>JAOZKS010000533.1 GCA_029935255.1 Pontiella sp. | reverse complement strand
AAGAGCGCCCGTGCCGATGTGTTCGGCGAGCTTGTGGAGTTGACCCGTTCGGAGTCTCCGCTGGTGCGGAGGTTGGCGGCTTCGGCGCTGGGGAAGCTTTCCGGCATGGTTCCATCTGAGGCGGCTGTTCGGGCATTGCATCCGTTGTTGCGGGATCGACATCCGCAAGTGCGGCAATATTCCGCCAAGGCGCTGGGTGCCTTTGGTGCGGCGGCGAAGGATGCGCTCCCTGATTTGCGCGATCTCTACAAGAGCCCGGTGGAGAAAGACTATGTGAAGCGTAGCGTGGTTGCGGCAGGAAAACAGATCCGGACGGCGGTGGAGATTGCGGAGCGCAGCGTGGTGCATTGCTGCAAGCGATGCGGCGTGGAGCTGGAGCACGATGAATATGTCCGCGCGCAAAAAGCGTTTCAGCGACCCTTCTGCGATAATTGTTTCGACGAGGTGTTTCTGGATCGCCGCAACTTTGAAACCAAGGTGGAGCTGCAAAAGAAGATCCGCACGAAGGATGGCACTTGGGTGCAGTCGGGCGGTGAGCGACTGATCGCCGAGATTCTGGCTTCCGAAACCATCCGCTATCGCTACGACGAACGTTTCCGTATTCTCGATGGCTATGCCATTCGCCCCGACTTCTATCTGCCGGAGTTCGATGTCTACATCGAATACTGGGGCATGGACACCGCCGACTATAAAATCGGAATGCTCAAAAAGCAGAAGCTCTACCAGCAGCAGGGCAAAAAACTCGTTTCGCTCTATCCCAAAGACAAGCCGCAGATGAAAAAGGTTCTGCTGGAAAAACTGGAGCAGCTTAAATGAGCTTTTCCGACTCCGACCTTCTCCCGCTCTCCGCCTTGCAGCATTTCATTTACTGCCCGCGCCAGTGCGCCCTCATTCATCTGGAACAACAGTGGACCGAAAACCGATTCACCGCCGAGGGCCGGGCGCAGCACGACCGCGTTGACCGCCCCGAACACGAAACCCGCGATGGCATCCGCTATGAGTATGCGGTTCTGCTTCGTTCCCTCCGGCTCGGCCTGATCGGCAAGGCCGATGTGATCGAATTCCACGAAGACAAGGTCTATCCCGTCGAGCACAAGCGCGGACGCCCCAAGCCGATCCACTGCGACTGGGTGCAACTCTGCGCCCAAGCCCTTTGCCTTGAAGAGACTCTTGGGGTGGAGATCAGGGAGGGCGCCATTTTCTATGGACTGCCCCGCCGCCGCCAACCCGTCGAATTCACCCCCGAGCTACGAGCCGAAACGGAAAAGACGGCCAAGGATCTGCATGCACTGATCCAATCCGGCAAAACCCCGCCCGCCGAATACATCGAAAAAAAATGTGCCGCCTGCTCCCTGCTCGAAACCTGCATGCCGAAAAAGCACCGCAACGTATCCGCCTATCTCAAGGAGGCACTCCGTGAAGAAACACCTTAATACGCTATATGTCACCACCCAGAACGCCTACCTCCACAAAGAAGGGCAGTCCGTCGTCGTTAAGGTTGAAAAAGAAACTCGTCTGCGCATCCCCGTCCACACGCTCGACGGCATCGTCTGTTTCGGTGCCGTCTCCATGAGCCCCTTCCTGATGCACCACTGTGCCGAAAGCAACGTCGCCGTTTCGTTCCTCTCCCAATACGGTAAATTCCTCGCCCGCATTCAAGGACCCGTCTCCGGAAACGTACTGCTCCGGCGCGAGCAATACCGCGTCGCCGACCACCCCGAAGCCACCGCAACGATTGCCCGCAACATGCTCATTGGCAAACTCGCCAACGCCCGCGCCGTACTCCGCCGCG
>JAOZKS010000162.1 GCA_029935255.1 Pontiella sp. | reverse complement strand
AAATTCGCCTCTTCGCCATGCTCCAGCACTCGGTCGGCGAGCCCGGACAGCGACCAGTCAAAGTCCGGATAGTTTCCGGTTTTCCCCGTATTGGAAAGGCCGCCGATCGATTGGATAGGCATCTGGTTGGTCACGCCGACCAAATCCCCCGAGACATACACCAGCTCCACATCTTTCGGAGAAGACGTCCACCACGCGGAATAATCAAAATGGATGGAGTCCAACCGCAGTGGCGCACCGGTTTGATTGGCGATGAAAAACACCGCCGAATTGAACCCGTTGGTGGAGCGAACCGAAAAAGCCGTCAAAGCCGTTGCCGCACCGGGAAACGAAGCACCGTAGGTTCCATCCGTCGAGCCCGCGCTTTCATCCACTTCATATAAACCGCCTGCGGCGAGATTTCCGGAAATGCCTTGAGCCGATAGGTCTGGAGCGCCTGCGGAATTATCCCAGGCGATCAGGATGCCGTCGGGAACCGGCTCGACCAATCGCGATTCCAAGACCACCTGTTCGGGCGCGGCGTTGGAGGGATAGTTGAAGCCGACCATGTTGAACGAATTGGCCCGCAGCGTCGTGCGCTTCTTCCCCGCTTCTTCCCAGAGGCCGATGGTCATCAACGCGCCCTTGCCGTCGCCCGCATCGTGGAAGCGCCACGCTTCGCTGACGTCGGTCACCGTGTAGCCGTTCATATTGAATTCGATCGTATGCTGGATGTCGGTCTTGTTCAGCAACCAGGTGACCAGCTCACCTTGGGCGCCCTTGGCCGCGAGAATGTAAACGCCGCTCGCGGGCGACGAGGATTGCACCACGGTTTTTCCGATGGCCTTCGAAAACAGCCACATCCACAAAGCCGTGGCATTGGGATCGCCATTATGAATGGCGTGCTTGTCCGAGGACGGGTCCACGGAAGGCACGTCGAACGCCCACAGCATGCCGATGTCCAGCCCGGCCAGCAGGAACTGCAACTGCATTTCGGACTGCATCAACGCGGTCTTGAATTTGGTGTGATCGGGATCGGTCGTCCACGGCCCCGGCGCGATATTCCATTCCATGATCGCCGCGCGGACGTGTGGATAGCCCTCAGCAGCGAACAGGTCGTTGGCATATTCCACCGCCTCCTTGAAGGACTGGCTTCCGCTCCGTTTCATTGGCTGCTGGGATTTCCAGATCTCCCATGTCGCCGTGTTCCACGACCAGTAATAATGCACATCCACAAAATCAATATTGGCTCCGGCAATCGAAAGCATGGTCTGCATGTCCGAAAGAAAGAGCGTACCCGTTACATTGTTGCGCGCATTGGCTATGAGTTTCGCATTCGGGAAAGTTGCCTTGACCGCAGCCGCGTATTGATTGAACGACTGGGCGTAGGTGGTCGGCGTCCAGGCTTCCCCATCGTTGTCGTCGTCGCGGTTGTAGTTGTTTCCGTCCTGGAAGTTTTCGTTGTCGAAATAGATGTATTTCACGTCGTATCCCTGACTCTCGACATACACCATCAGGTTGCTGGCCTCGGCGATGGCTTCGGCCTCGCGGTTCCATTCAATGCCGGAGCTCATGTTGACGCCGAGCATGATTTCCGCGCCGGTTTCATCAATCAGCGCGAGGTATTCGTCCAGATCCATGTAGTTTGCAGGAGGTTGATCGCTGGCCGGATTGTAACCCGGATTCCAGTTATCCATCCAGCCCTGTCCGTTGAGGTTGTCCCAATGGTAGAAGGTCACCACCGCGCCACCCGGCCAGCGCAATCCGCCGAGACCGATGTCCTCGATGATGTGCGCCACCTCGCCGTCGACAAACGTGGAGTCCGCGTGCCACGAATAGACCAGCCCCGCGCCCATCGCCATTTTCGACACGTCGTGCTGCTCCACACCGGCGTCCACATCAACCGCGTATGTCCCGGCCCGGACCGATGACAAGCACACGACCAGCAGAACCGCTGCGATCAGCATTCTGATTCTCGGCAAGGATGTATCCGCGTTCGTCATTCACTTAACCCCTTCAGGAGTAATGCCGAAAAGCCATAACTAGCTAAGAGCAGGGCTTAGGGCGGTTTTCCCCGCGACCACCTTCTGCAAACTGCTGATAATTTCCGGCCCGTCTGACGCTTTCAGCAAATAGCCCGACGCGCCCGCGTCCAACGCCTCGCGGACTCTTTCTTTGTCCTTGAAAACCGTCAGGACCATTACCGCGATGTCCGGCGCCACTTCCGATAACTTTTGAATGGCTTCAATACCACTCATGCCGGGCAGGCCCAGATCCATCAAGACCACATCCGGAGGAGTCTCCGCGCCAAGCGCGTCGAAAAATTCAAAGCAAGAAGGAAATACACGTCCCACGTTAATGTGCGCCTCCAGTTCCAGCGACATGCGCAGGTTGCGGCGGTATCCCGCGTCATCTTCTACAATCCATATATTCATTGATAAGCACTCTTAAAAAATTAAACAGCGATGGGCAGTATCCCCATTTGAGGGTGCTTCGTCTACTGGAGGAATCTCTAGGTACGCAACGGGAGGAGGATTAGATAATTCCCGAGCGCAATGCCTTGGCGACGGCGCCGGTCTGCGACTGAACATGGAGCTTTTTATAGATGTTTGTGAGGTGGAAACCGGTTGTTCCGACACTGATATCAAGTACCGCTGCGATTTCCTTGACCGCCAGACCTCCAGCCAAATTCTCGAGCACCTCGATTTCGCGCAAGGACAGATTGAACTCTTCGGAAGGGGACGGTTTTCGGAGCTCGTCCACCACGATTTTCGCGACGGCGGGGCTTAACGCGGAACCTCCCATGAAAACCTCGTGCAGGCCTTTGACGATTTCAGGGCCATCGGATTCTTTCAGCAGATAACCCGCCGCACCGGCATCCAACGCCTCGAGCACCTTTTCCTTATCCTTGAACACCGTCAAAACCATAACGGCAATATCGGGAGCGATCTCGGCAAGTTTCCGGATCGCCTCGAGCCCGCTCATACCGGGCAGGCCCAGATCCATCAGCACCATATCCGGCGGAAGTTCCGTCTCAAGGGCCTCGAAAAATTCAATGCATGAAGGAAACACTCGACCTACCGTAATGTGTTTTTCCAGTTCGAGCGACATGCGCAGGTTACGGCGGTAACTGGCATCGTCTTCCACAAGCCATATAGTAATAGGTATCATAGTCTTAATTCGAGGTTTTGTACGAATGGTCCGTCTTGTTCAGCAACGCGCTCAACGGAACCTTTAGACATACCGTTGTCCCCTTTCCCGGCTCGGTTTGCAAATCCATTTCCCCACCCAGTTCCAACGCTCTTTTCCCCATGCTGTCCACGCCCCAACCCTCGCGGTTTTCTTCAGGATTAAATCCACACCCATTATCTTCAAGGCTCAGCGTCAGGATTCCATCCCGCACCGAAATTCCAATCCGTACCGCCGTGGCCCCGGAATGCCGCGCGCAGTTATGGATCGCCTCCTTGAAAAACATGAGCAGATGGCGTTTGAATGTTAAAGGCACCTCATGGTTTGGACAATGGTCCGGCAGGTCAATATCAAGCTCAATCCCGCTCAGTATTCGCTCTGCCCGTTCAGTAAGTTTTTTCAATAAATCCGGCAAGTGGATTTTGGCTTGATCGGTCAACCAGACCACATCCCTCAAGGAGGCCGACGCTTCGCGGGCCATGAGCGAGAGTTCGGATAGATTTTCTTTCGTGGCTCCGGCACCTTCCATGCGCCGGGCGGCCAGCGTGATGCCGCCCAGACTGCTGCCCACCTCGTCGTGCAGGTCGCGGGTGATGCGGTGTTTTAGTTTTTTCAATACCTTGCGGCGTTGCAGGCGCTGCAAGCCCATCGCGGCGAGCAACGCGACACAAAGCAGTCCGCCTCCCCAGATACTGGCGCGCAGCTTGAGTTCAGACCAGGCTTCCCGCGCCAACGCAAGCTCTTGTTCCACCACGGCCAAACGTCGGTCGAGTGGGTGACGCAGCGCCAGCCCCCTGATCCATTCCGCTTCACGAAGAATTCGGCGTTTGTGACTGAATCCATCCACCAAGCGCGGAAGCTGCTCCAATCCGACCTGCGGAACCCCCGACGCGGTTACCTTGGCGTTGAGCGACCAAACCTCGTCATATTCCGAAACCCGAATCTCGCCCAAACCCAGAATCGTCTTCCCCTTGTATTGACCGAGATCATCTAAGGTAAGGCGGATGTATCGAATTTTATGGGCCCCAGTAACAATGTTCAGCAGATTGTCATGATTCAAACGTTCTCGAATCTTATTCTCCACAAACACTTCCGATTCGCTGAAATCGGGGTTCATTGAAAGCTCCATGGTAACTTTTCCCGGAAAACCAAACTGGGCAATCGCCATCCCGTGCGGTGCTTCCGCCGGCCAAAGCTGCACGCGGCCGACCGTGCGAACCTTCCCCAGATCCAACACAATCCGAACCGGCTCGGCGTCTTCATACCCCGTATCCCACGACACCATGAAATCTTCCGATCCCGAGACCTCTTCGCTCAACGGAATCCCCAATCCGACCATACTGTCATACAGATAGGCTTCATCCCATAGCGGTGGTTTCGATAACGGGTCGGACGTGCTTATGGAGATATTCTTTCCCCAAACCATCATGTTGTCACCCATTCGGTCGCTATTGTCATACTGGCGGAACAGATACATTTCCCCAATCGCGTGATAGGAAACTTCCGATCCCTGCGCCGGCAGCGTCATGCGAAGCTGGTATACCCGCATATCCCCTATGGAAAAAAAGACGGGATAAGGGCCGGGGTCAGGGAAGTCCTCATCCATCCAGTTCACGACTTCAACCCACTCATACGGCGGAGGAGGAATAACCCAACCGCCCTTTTCTCTCCCAACCCAACGGCTTCCGCGATCCATAATTTCGATCTTGAACCGTTTGGGGAACGCATAGCTCCCCTCCACACCCGGAACAAAAGCGGGGGCCAACGCGATCGCGCTGAGCTTGGGATCAAACGTAAATTGGACCTCAATACGGTTGTCAGACTCTTCTGCGGAGGCATCCTCATCCCTCGGCACAGAATGATAGCCCATATGATCGGGCAACGCCTTGGGCGCGTGTTGCGGCAAGCCTGCAATTTTTTCCAGCAAATCCGCGCGTTCCTCTTCCAGATGCCTGATCCGCGACGGCAACCAAGATTTCATGGATTTTTCCTGATCGGTTTGCAGCGTACCCGCCTCACCGGGATTACGCGGATCCACCGGCTCAGCAGAGGAAAGCCCCGCCCATACAAGCAGCCATCCCGCAATGAACAACTTAACTGGTTCATATTTTGGCATTAAACGACCTCTACAAAAACAAGCCCCAATAAAACTATCTCAGATGCGCTGCACCCGACCAACGGGATTATGAAACGTCCGTAACATATAATGACAGCCCTGTCATCCACGTTCCGAAATGATTAGGCAAACAGGTTGCCCTGACTTGCCGTTGCGGTACCGACACCATCATTCGTATCATTGCCGCTCACGGTATCGACATAGAATGTATTCGGCACAGGAATCGATGTGGTCAGCGAAGCATCATCAATCCACATCCGATGGCTGGAATTGGGATTTTCCTTGGTAAACCGGATCTGGATATATTCCCCATCACGGCTTGTCAACACACTGGCGGGTACTGTACCGCTGAACAGCTCCCAGTTATCATCCGCGCTATTCAGGTTCCCCGCGCTGAATGTGCCTGCACGCGTATAACCGGATCCCAATGTCGGACTTGAATACAGCTCAATGGCGAGTTCCGGAGGATTATTAAAATTTGCATCAGCACTTTGCTCATCGGCGAGCATCCATATCGAGGCTGTATAGTCCTGGGCTGAATCGATCCGGTTCGTCAGGTTCTGGATAATGGATCCGTTATCGAAATAAAAAGTGAATTTTGCAGATTTTGCTCCATTCAGAAAACGGTCCGTTCCGGTCACATAACTACCGTTCTCATTCTCTCCGGCAGTTGCCCACGGAGACGATCCAATATCGGGCTCATTACCGCTAATGTTTTCAAATCCGGGATCCGTCAGCAGGTTCGTTGGAACAGCCCCGTACGCAGTTGTAACCACAAATAAGACCGGCAATGCGGTGGCTATGCGAAATTTCATCTTATCTCCTCGCTTTTCCGGTTAAACGTGCGTTCGACATGCGCACAGTCGCCGCCGTTCAAAATTAAGAATCCCACACAATCAATCCCTATTTCGCGGTCCATCTAATCAGGTTCAGCA
>JAOZKS010000532.1 GCA_029935255.1 Pontiella sp. | reverse complement strand
CAGTCGCCCGCTGGCGAGGGCTTCTTCGTCCATGAGTTCGCGCACGAGCTCGAAGTTGATTTCGTCTAGCTTTTAGCTATCGTGTTTCTTTATGATAAGAGCAACGACAGCTGGGCTACACGCAGGGGACTTTAACCCCATTAGTTTGCGCCCATGACGGGCGTACCCAGCGAGTAGACCCTACTTGGACAACGCCCGTTTTTGAAGGCAATGTCTGACTCCCAAGCGGGTCACCCGGGACGTTCGAGAGGAGAAAAACACATGCTGAATAAGACTGAATACGCCAGGCGTAGTTTCATCAAGGCAATAGGCATTGGTTCGGCAGTGGCTGTATTGCCAGCTACCTTGTTGGCAGCAGCGAAACACCGAAAGCCGAATGTCATCTACGTTCTGGCTGACGATCTCGGGTACGGTGACATTGGATGCTATGGTCAGAAGACACTTTTAACGCCTAATCTTGACAGAATGGCCGAAGAGGGAATGTTATTCACTAGAAACTACAGCGGATCGACTGTATGTGCCCCTTCTCGATGCGTATTAATGACAGGGAAACATACAGGTCATTCACGTATTCGAGGCAATGGAAGGCAGTTGTTGAAGAAGGATGATTTCACCGTAGCACAGTTGTTTAAGAATGCCGGTTATGTTACCGCCAATTTCGGCAAATGGGGTATCGGCCACCCTCCACCAGCGGACGACCCCAATCAGCATGGTTTTGATGAATTCTTTGGTTACGTGAATATGTACCATGCCCATAACTTTTATCCAGAGTTCCTGATACACAATGGCAAGGAAGTCTCATTACGCAACAAATTAATGGACGTGTTTAAGGAAAGAGAATCTGCCGACACCAAAGGGCGGGGTGCTTCGAAAGCGAAAATTGATTATGCTCCAGATATTATTCGTCGCAGGATGTTCGAATTCATTGACAAGAATCACAAGAAGCCTTTCTTTCTGCTTTATACGCCGAATACTCCGCATGCGAATAACGAAGGCGGCCGCTACAACTGCGGCATGGAAGTGCCAGACTTCGGCGAGTACGCTAACCGGAAGTGGCCAAAGCAGGAAAAGGGGTTCGCCACAATGATTCGTGATCTTGATAACGACATTGGAAAGCTGATGACAAAACTGAAGGAATACGGGATAGAGAAAGATACTCTTCTAATTTTCTCATCCGATAACGGCCCTCATCAGGAAGGCGGACATAAAATGGAGTTTTTCGATTCCAACGGAGATAAACGCGGATTAAAGCGAGACTTTTTTGAAGGTGGTGTCCGTGTCCCCATGATCGCCCGTTGGCCTGCCATGATTCCGGAAGGAAAGGCGAATAACAGCATTGTGTCCTTTCAGGATTTGATGGCTACCTGCGCTGAACTGACAAAGTCACCATGTCCCGAAACAGATGGAATTTCGATGATGCCTGCACTGTATGGTGAGAAGATAAACAATATATCCAGAACTCTGTATTGGGAGTTCCCTGAAGGAGGCGGAAAACAAGCTATTCTAAAGGGTCATTGGAAGCTAATTCGCTACAATATTCGAAAGCCTCGCATGGAATTGTACAATGTCCAGACAGATCCTACAGAGTCAACGAATCTGATTGATCAAGAGTCAAAAAGAGCAAAAGCTCTGCTAGAGGAGATGTTGTCCATTCCAGACAAGAACACAATTTTTAAACAGGAAACTAATACACTGTCATCCCATAGCATTTAAATAAAAAGGCTGGTATGTGCGCTCTAAATCCCCCACTCGGAGGGTATGAAAAAACAGAGACAAAAATACAAACCAGCCGGACATAGG
>JAOZKS010000531.1 GCA_029935255.1 Pontiella sp. | reverse complement strand
GAGTCATTCAGTTTTCAAAGAACAAAAATGCTTCAACTTTCGGACCGCAATTTCCTGCGGCTTTTTCGTTGAAGCGGCGGACAACTTATCAAAATGATTGATGATGTCAACCCGCTTTTGTAAAAAAGTTTTACAAGATCATTAGCTTGATTCCGTCCGCCGCTCGAAAAGCGCTTTGGGTTTCAAACAAGGCGGGTCATAGTAGCGATCAAAAACAATCGCGCAACCCTCAAGTTCAACTTTTTTTCAATGTTATCAAAGATCGTTTCTGCCCCTCCGGAGAGCGGCCTCTTGTTCCGCCTGCATCGTGTGTTTCAACGACCGGTTCGTTTTGAACAAGGCGGGCTATAGTAGCGATCAAACTTTATCGCGCAACCCGAAAATCAAATTATTTTCAAACAGCAAAAATGAACAAGGAACAAGCGCTTTAAAAAAATATGCTTCTTGAATTGCATGAACGGCTATTAGCTCGTTTTGCGTTTCGGAAGCATGAGGCACTCATCCCCGTTGTCCGTATATTCAGCCATTTCAAAAGAACAAAAAATCATTGCCGCACTCTCGGCGACGTGCTGCCCAACAACCACCTCCGTAGCGGCGATTCGTCGTGAACAGGCGGCGAATAGTACGCACATTCATTTTTCCCGCAACCGTTTTTTTCGTTTAATTTTCATCTAATCCTCAAACCCCTAATAACCCGCACCTTGCAAAAGCATAAAAAAGCAAGGGACAATGCCATCAAGGTTTTGGATGAAGCAAAACCAGACCGCCTGCACCATCCGACTGCGCGACTCCCGCAGGGAGGCGCCTTCTTATTCGCAGCCCCGCAACCCGTGCTGCCCACCGTATTCGAAGCGTTGCCAATATTCACAAATCGAGTGTGAATTGGTTTCCTCCCGTCCCGAATACATCCGCTTGTATGCGGAAATTATGCCTGCGCCGCCAGCTTTCGGGCGCGGCGCACATCCACAAAACTCTTAATAAAGGCGCCCAACGCAACAACCGTCGTGAGCAACATCACCGTAACGCGCATGATAGCCATATCATCTTCCCGCCCGACCGCCGCCGTCAGGGGCTTCACTAATCCACCCAGAATCAGGAGGGTCAAGAGCACCGCAATATGGGCTGCGATTTTATCCTCCTTTTTTACGCCCTTATATAGAAAAAGAAGAACGATTCCAAAAACCACCGGAATCAGTGCTGTTTTCGAGGGGGTTTCCGACCCCAAATAACCCCATAAACCGAACCCGGTCAAAATTACTGAATTTATCAAATTCGCCACATGCGCCTTCATATCCGCTCCTACGGTTAAATAAATAATACTGATCCAGTCCTTGATCGCCGCCCAGAATACAAAGCACATGGAGCGGCGGCAAGCCACATTCCCACTTTCCAACTCAACACCAAAGTCGGGCAGACTGTAAATCAACCTGTCAGAAATTGGAGAACGAACAGCCTATTGCTCCGGCGGCATCCCCGCCCGCTTTTCCATCGAAGCCTCCATCCCCTCCGAACGCAACGAAAGCGGAATCGACGGCTAGCGCATCCACCTGCAATACGACCAAGGAAACATTGTGCTCAAAGATGCAATCGAAGGTCGCCATGACGATACCATCAAAGTCATCACGACCAAAAAACCGGCGCTACTCCCAACCCCACCCTCCGCTCGGATCTCCCACTAGCCCGCAACTTTTTCACTGCACGAGTTGACGTTTATGCCGTTTTGGTGTTGATTATAACCCTCTCAGTACGGGGGCGACTGGTTTCGACGGGTAAGTTGAAGCTTCAGTGGCGTGTCGAGGTT
>JAOZKS010000530.1 GCA_029935255.1 Pontiella sp. | reverse complement strand
AGTTTGTAGCCCGTCGCCTTCAAATAGTTCTGCAACTGAGCCCGGTGCTCATCCGAGATTTCCTTCACGGCCTTAATCTCAACAATGATTTTTCCAAAACAGATAAAGTCAGGAATGTATTTTTTCTGAAGAGGGCAACCTTTGTATTCCAGTTTCAAAGGGTACTGAGCATCAAACGGAATCTCCTGCATACCCAGTTCAATCTCTAGGCACTCCTGATAAACATCCTCAAGGAATCCACACCCCTTCTCCTTATAAACCTCGAACACGGCTCCACGAATTTTATAACTAAGATCCTCATATATCAAATTTCCCATACCTCTCCCCCTTTCCGTGTATTCCGTGTATTCAGTGGTTAAATAATCCGTCGTCCATGGTTAACATTCTTTTACGTAACCCCGATGCGCTTGGATTGCAGCGACTCGAACTGGGTGGTTCCTTCGTTCAGCAGCGCAATCGCCTGACGGAAGTCGGCGGCGTTGGGATAGGTTTTCTCGAACATCTCCGCATCCATCCGCGAATCCTTCGCCAGATAAAGCCGTCCGCCATAGTCGGCCACCATCGCATCGAGCTCCTTGAACAGATCCATCGCCTTGAGTGAAATCGGAAAGTCGAGCGCAAGCGTATAGCCCGCCATCGGGAACGACATAAAACTCTCCTGTTCGCCAAACAACTTAAGCACCGCAAGGAATGATCCCAGGCCGCTGTCGGTAATTCGTTTCAGAATCTTGTGCATCCCCTCGCGCCCGGCTTTTTTGGGAATCACAAACTGATACTGCGTAAAGCCACGTTTGCCGTAGATCCGGTTCCAGTTGTCGATGGCATCAAGTGGATAGAAAAAGGCATTATAGTCGACAATGGATTGATGCGTTCCGGGGCGGCACTTGTTGTAGTAGGCAAAATTAAACGCATTCATCGTCAGCTTATTCAACGCGAAATTCGGAAAATCAAACGGCACATCCAACTGCAACCCCTGCTTGGGAATTAGTGGTGCGTGCTTGTGCGCAGGACTCACCAACTCGCCCTCTGCGGCATGCTCGCCGCGCATCATGATACTGCGACCCATCGCATCGCCCTTCGCCAGGCAATCGATCCACGCCACCGAATAGGTCCAATCGCTAGACGCCTCAAAAAGGTCCATGATTTCATTGAGATTGGCCGCCCGAATGGTTTCTCCGCGAATATAGGCCGTCTCGATCTTACGCAGTTTGAACGTCGCATTCAGAATCATGCCCGTCAGCCCCATCCCCCCGACCGTAATCTTGAAGAAGTCGGTATTCTCCTCCGGCGAACAGGTAATGATGCTTCCATCATTACGCATCACATCCATCGACAGGATATGCTGCCCGAAACTGCCGTCCACATGGTGGTTCTTGCCATGCACATCCGCCGCAATTGCGCCGCCGATCGTAATCAGCTTCGTCCCCGGCGTAACCGGCAGGAACCAGCCGCGCGGAACAAACACATCCAGAACCTCCGAAAGCATCGTCCCCGCCTGGCAGGACAGGATTCCTGTCGCCTCATCGAAAGAGAGGAACTTATTGAACCGCCGCGTCAATAAAATGCTTTCCTGAAGCGAAGCATCGCCATACGAACGCCCGTTGCCAAAGGCAATCACCGGCCCCGGCTTTTCGAGCTTCGACCGAAGTTGTTCCGCCGAATCAAACCCACTCACCTCCGCGTCGATGACCGGATAGTTTCCCCAATCTGAAATTTTTCTCATATAACCTCTCCGAGGTATTGGTTAATCGTTGGTTATTTAACCACGGAATACACAGAATACACGGAACTGATTCACCTTAT
>JAOZKS010000161.1:2109-6254 GCA_029935255.1 Pontiella sp. | reverse complement strand
ATTGGGGATCAAAATCGGTCTCACGACTATCCGCGACATCATGAAGCGAAACGGCCGTCATCCCGTGCCAGATAAAGCGTTGAAGAATCCGGACAGCACATGGTCGAAATTTATCAGCTCCCATATTGAAACCCTTGTCGCAATCGACTTCTTCACAAAGCCGATCTATACGCTGAAGGGGAAATTCGACGCGTACGTGCTGGTGTTTATCCACCTCGGTAGCCGCAGGGTTTTCATAAGTCCAGCCACGTTTCATCCCGATGAAAAGTGGGTGCTTCAACAGGCGCGAAATGCAGCCATGTGGCTGGATGATATTGGAGTTAATGCGAGCCATCTGATTCGAGATCGGGATACCAAATTCGCGGCAAGCTTTGATGGTTTTTGGGAATGTTCGGGAACCAAAATTATCCGAACTCCGCCACGCACCCCACAAGCGAACGGATACGCGGAAAGCTATATTTCTACCATAAAAGCGCAGTGCCTTGACCACTTTGTCTGCCTGAGCATTGATCACCTTGACTACATCAACCGGGAATGGAAAGCGCATTATAACTTCACCAGACCCCATCAAGGCAAAGAGATCGGCAACACGGTTCTTAACGTTGATTTCACTCCTACGAGTGAGGGCGAGATCAAACGCGAACAGCGACTTGGCGGAGTCATTTCGTGGTACTACCGCGACGCGGCATAGCTCTGTTCCCTCCAGCAAAATCAAAATGCACCGTCCCGTCTCAATAGAACGGAAGCCTCCGTGCGCCCTGATTGTTCAAATTCAGTTGTTTTTCGACTTTCCATTGCTTCTTGCTACCCATTTTCCCGCTTCACTTTCAATTTTTTCAGTTCAATCTCATTCGTCCGGCTCTCGTTTCCCGCCAATTTGAGCTGCGACACCCAACCGCACCCATCAGCGAGCGGTTCGCAAGGAAAGCCGACCGAGGTACGAGGCTGGCTTTCTTTGTGGGCCGCCATTCGCAGGCGCTCCCCGGCGTGCTTGGCGGAGTGGACGTCGGGCTGTCTCCAAACGCTGAATCATCGAGAGCCGCTAGCACCCTCTGCGACCCGTTCATTAACAAAACAATTAGTGTTTCGTCTCTGATCCCTCTCGGCGTTCCCAGTACCTTGCCTTTTCATCCCAGAGTTGAGATACGCTATCTGGAAGCTTATAAGCACTCTTATCTGTGCGCATTGTCATTGCAAACTTACCGTCTACTGCTTTCAGCTCGTAGACAACCATATCCAAGCTACTATCAAGCATATAGTCCACCGTAATTTCAGCGACTAAATAATACGCACTTTGCTTCGACAGCTTGACTGGCCTTTCATTATTAACTGGGAAAAGTTGCCTTAAACTCGCCACGGCCCAGCCATTCCCCTTATATGTTGTTGGAGGATCACCAAATACTACTTCATCTACATCGGGGTAGACTCCTGATACAGCCCATACAACTGAATCAGAGCTATCTTCCCAAACAGCAAACATACCTATGCTTTGAAGCTTCTCAGAACGGTGTAAAAAAAACTTTGTTCCATCATCATTGACTGAGATTTTTAGTTCTCTTTTGTGGTCTGGCGCAGGTGCGCATGATGAAAAAATAACAAGTCCGACGAATAACATGCTCTTATATAACATAATATTTTACTCTTCCTAATAAGCTGGCTTTGGTTTCAGCCCTGCTCCGCGAACTTCATCCGGAGAAATACTCCCAAATGTGTTCCAAAATGCACCGACAGTGATATAGCGCTTCCCAATACTATGCGCCATCTCATTTACAAACGTATTACTATTATTAAAGTGTCGCCGTGTAGTCGGCCATCCATATTCGGAGTTTGGCCAATTTTTTAGTTGATTACCAGGCGTACCATGCTCAGCAAATCGATATTTATTGGCATTCAATGCTATCGTTGACCATTTGCTAGAAGCGTCCGATATGGAACCATCTTTGGTATCTCCATAAACCACAACAAATTGTTTTGGATGACTCTTAACATCATCCCACCGAATAAAGCTTATACCGACAGCTTTTTGCTGAATTACGGGGAAAAACTCCCAGTGATAGTACCTGTAATGTTCAGGTATTAACTCTACTCGGCTTACTTCAGTTGCATTGGCTAAGAATTTCTTATTCGGCCCATCTTTATACATGCGAGTCTCTGCTGTTGGGTAACATGTGCTTTCTTTAAAGAATAGTAGAACCATATGATTAGCAATAGCTTGAACGCCAACAGGACGATTCCCTACAGCAATAAAATCTAGGCCTAGATTATCGGTATTACTAATAGGATTGTTTCCGACGAACCCATACAGATCCAGCCCACCTTTTTCCCCGATGGGATCACGGTTTAGCCAGCTGGAAGTAATGGTATCCAGATAGCGCCGCATGTAGGCGACATGCCCGGTTTCCGGATCGTGGTATTCGTTGCTGAAACGGAAGGGGTTGGCATCGGAAAGGATGCCGGTTTTGACGTTGATGTTGCCGTACGGATCGAACTCGTATTGGGCGACGGCATTACCGGAAGCATCGACCAGATCGGTCACATTCTTATTCCCGTCGTGGCAATAGAACACGTTCGTTCCGCCCAGGGTCGCCGACACCAAATGGTCGTTCTGCCCCCAGCAGTAGCTGTTCGTTTTAGTCGCTGATTCTTCGTGGATGATGTGGTTTCCGTTCCACAGGAAGGTTGTGGTTTCCGAACCCACCGTCTTGCTGATACGCCGACCCAGATAGTCATACGCATAGCTCGCAACCAGCGCGGTCTCGTTCGACACCGTGATTAATCTGTTATCACCATTCCAAACGTAATCAAACCGCCCATCAGAAAGCATGTTTCCATCATCGTCATAAATGAATTGTTCCGGTGTTTGTGGAATAAATGCAGACCTTGTTTCGGTCTTCACAATGTCGAGAACGTTTGACTCTGCCGGATTGATTACGGCGTTGATTTCAAGGTCGCCGAAAAAGAAACCGGATAGGTTGTCAACTGGATACGCTTTGTAGAAATAGTCGTCTTGTCTGATCACTGGAGCGGGAAGCTCGGTATGGGCGGCATCGCGAACGGTTACGGTTGCGATGTTTGTTGCTGTGCCCATCACATCGACGTAGGACGGGACGGTGCGAACAACGTATTGGTTTAATTCGTTGGCCGTATAAATCTCTTTCCGATCATGGGACGTTTCAACTAAACGTCGGTTGCCTATGTTGTCATATGAGTAACCGGTTGATTGGCCTGCAACGGGTGTTGTGTTGGGTAAGTTGCGTACGGCGTTCGTTAGCTCGGATCGTGAGTTATAGCCGAAGTCCCAGTAGGAGTTCATGGGCGAGACGCCCATGCTACGTTGGTCATCCCTGCGGGTGCGTCTGCCTAGGTCGTCGTTCACGTAACTGAACGCTGAAACAAGCCCAGCGTTTGAACCGCCAACGATCTGATTAGTTACACCGACAATCAGGTTGCGGTCTGGTTCATAGCCTTTGGTGACGGTCAGCGAAGCCGCCGACCCTTCAGCTTGGGCTGTGTAGCCGGAAAGAAGGCTGGAATTTGGAACGTAGTCGTATTCCACCACAGAGGTCACGGAGTCAACGGAGGAGGTGATGGCGGAAAATCTTCCAAATGAATCGAAGCCATAATTGATCGATGAGGCAGGCAGGATGCCTGCGGTACTGTAGCCGGAGCTACGCCCCTTGTTGTCGTAGGCGCGATCAATGACAACACCATTCAGGGTTTCGGTATCGAGCTGCCCTTCATCGATGTAGGTGAAGGTGCGGGTGCCTTGAGCATCTGTCACCGTCTTTTGCAGGCCGTTGCGGTAATATGTATACGAAATATCAGCCATCCTCGTTTCGTTCATTTCACCCTGATTTCTCAGCACTTTCCGGTGCGGATGAATTTCCGCACCCCGCAAAATCATCCTTTTTCTTTCTCTCTGCGGAATGATCCATCGACCTCGAGGCAGATTACTCCATTTGCTATTTGTAATTTAACGAAAACCACATCATCGATATTTTCAGTTCGAAAAATAAAAACTACCCATCCCCTGTCCTCATGGAATAGATATATTCTTTCAGCTTCATTAAGCCATGATAGTTCGGTTTTCGATTCAATGTATTTATTTACACATGAAACGACCTCTACTTCCGCTACTTTTTTCT
>JAOZKS010000161.1:0-2099 GCA_029935255.1 Pontiella sp. | reverse complement strand
ATGGCCGAAATGTCTGAGGTTCCACATCCTGCTAGCATGGCAACAAGACTAATTAACATTATACGATTCATCAAAACACGTATCAGCATCATCTTCTCCACTTCCTGGTTTTCGTTCGACCTTAACGAGCACGCGAACAGCTCCTTTATCAAACCTATGTGTAATATAACCTTGCCCCCATACAAACTGGGCATTTCCAAATCCATCTTCACCTATTTGTAGCCAAGGACGTTGTTTATGATTTACAATACAAGATCCCCAGCGATTGAAACTCACGTGAACAAAGACTGTTCTACACCCGTGCTTTTTGATCCATGTTATATAGTATTCCATAGACATTTTCTGTTTCAGTGGAGGTTGTCCATTCCAAGGCCGGTATCTTATGTACCGTCCAAATAGTTTAGGCTCATTGACCTGTAGCTCGAATTTAATACGTGAACATTCGGATTGACCGAGATAGTCAGTCTTGTTGACGGGATCATTCCCAACGAACCCATAGACATTCAATCCGCCACGAGTCCCGATTGGATCGCGGCTCATCCATGAACCGGTCGACGGTTCATAGTAGCGTTGCTGGTAGGCGATATGCCCAGCTTCCAGATCATAAAACTCATTGCTGAACCTGAACGGATTTGCATCGGCCAAAGCACCCTCAGCAATAAGCTGGTTCCCATACGAATCATAATCGTATTGGGCAACTACGCTTCCTGATGCATCTACGAGATCAGTGATATTTTTATTGGCGTCGTGGCAGTAGAAGACGTTGGTTCCATTCAACGTTGCCGCAACCAAGTGATCGCTCTTACCCCAAGTGTAAACGTTGGTCACACTCGGCGACTCCTCATAGACGATGTGGTTACCATCCCAGAGGAAGGTTGTGGTTTGGCCACCAACAGTTTTGGCGAAACGGCGTCCTTGGTAATCGTAGGCATAGGCAGTAACCAGTTCTGTTGCATTGCTCACCGTAACCAAACGATTCTCCCCATTCCACGTATAATTGAACCGACCGTCTGATAGCAGATTTCCGTCATCATCATACTGGAACTGCTCAGGAGTCTGCGGAACAAATGCAGACCGAACCTCGGTCTTCACAATGTCGGGATCATTCGTTCCGGCTGAATTAATCACGGCGTTAATTTCAATGTCCGAATCAAATGCCTGCGTCAGATTATTCACAGGATATGCTTTATAAAAATAGTCGCCTTGTCTGATCACTGGGGCAGGTAATTCCGAGTGCAAAGCATCCCGAACCGTGACGGTTGCAATGTTGGTGGCCGTGCCCATCACATCAACGTATGAGGGAATGGTTCTAGCCAAGTATTGGTTCAATTCGTTTGCTGTATAAATCTCTTTCCGATCATTGGAAGAAGAAATCAGACGACGGTTTCCGATGTTGTCATACGAGTAGCCAGTGGATTGGCCTGCAACAGGCGTTGTGCTGGGTAAGTTGCGTACGGCGTTGGTCAGTTCCGACCTGCTGTTGTAATCGTATTCCCAGTACGACTGGGCAGGCGAGACGCCTGCGGTACGAATATCGGATCGCCGGGTACGTCGGCCAAGGTCATCGTTCTGGTAGGTGAAGGATGAAACCACTCCGGCGTTGGAACCGCCGACGATTTGGTTGGTGACGCCGACAATCAGGTTGCGGTCTGACTCATAGCCTTTCGCGACAGTCAGCGAGGCCGCTGACCCTCCAGCTTGGGCGGTGTAGCCGGAGAGAAGGCTGGAATTAGGGACGTAGGAATAGTCTACCACGGAAGACACTGACTCCACGGAACTGGTGATGACGGAGAACCTTCCAAATGAATCATAGCCATAGCTAACGAAGCTGGAAGCATCGTCTACATCGTAGCCAGCGGAACGTCCGATTGAATCGTACTTGCGGTCGATGATCTCAACGCCATCGAGCTTTTCAACATCAAGTAATCCTTCGTTCGTGTATTCGAATGCGTGAATTCCTTGTGCATCCTCAACCGTTGCCTGCTGTCCTATACGGTTATAGGTATACGAAATGGTTTCCGTGTCGTCCGTGTATTCCGTGGTTTGAAGCTCTCCAGTGTCGAAGTATGAATAGGTCGTAGTTAAAGGCAGTCCGCCGA
>JAOZKS010000529.1 GCA_029935255.1 Pontiella sp. | reverse complement strand
GCCTCGAGCAGTTTTAAACCTATTCCCTGCTCGATTCCTAAATTCCCGGACTGGCCCTTTCGCCGAAGGGCGATATGTTCGCCAGCGGCTTCATGAAGGAGGCCGTGTAGACCTTTGGGAAACCACTAATCTTCACTAATTCGCACTAATTTTGAACCACAGATGAATGCAGGGGTACGGATTCATTTCTTCTGTCTGTGCTCGGTGTTCATCTGCGTTTCGGTTTTGTTGTAAGGGCGTGGATATATAGGCTGAATGTTGCGATCACTTCAACTGGCTTGAGCGCCAGGTAGACGATGTCCGCGAGGAACCGGGTACGAATCCGTCTGGCGATATGCGGGCCGATCCGATTATAGAGACGCCGAAAAATCCGGTGGGTAGAAGAGGCGTTCATTGCCCACAGGTTTTCAAATTCCCAGAAGGTGCGGAGTTGCGAGTTTGTTTTTCGTAGGATTTTGTGGTGTTCGGTTGTTGAAAAAGGCCCCACCACTCCTTCATGTCCACGAAGCGCGGCGGTTACGACAAAGCACTCCGGCGCTTGATCCGGCAGGGCAAGGTACTCTTTTTTGCTCCAAACAATACTCCAAATCCAAAAGGGCACAGAAGTCAGAAGGGTGATGACGTAGGGCACGATGCCGAGTTTGCTATCCTTAGTTGCACGTATGCTCAGGATGGAAAACCAAACCGCAACATATAAAGGAACAAGAAGCCACAGGGTTTCCGCCATATCGAAGGATGCGTGAACCGCAATGCCGAAAACCAGACAGGTTATGCTCATTATGGATCCGAGAAAAAGCCCTAGCGTTGTCCACGTGCGATTTCTTGGGGTCAGTCGAAGAATTGCAACCACATAGAAGGAGGCGATCGGCCAGAGCGCTAGGGGAGTAAGGGCAAGTTTTCCGACATGGAAGCAATCAAACCATCCGCAACGGCAGCTACCTTTCCATTCAGGAATCATGAACGCACTCATTGTAAAAATAAAAAGAGGGAACAGAATCCCCACCGCCGACAGAAGCATGGAGAGGAAAAACCGTTTCCAGGATTTGGCGCGGATTGCCGGGGGAATCGGAAGCCCAATAATAGTCACAGCAACGACAACCCAAAACAAAGTAAATAGATGTCTCTCAATGAAGGTCATTTTGCGGCGGCGATCCCGGTTCTACTTCTCTTCGGAAAGCTTCACCGCATAGCGCAGAGCCTGGTCGATGGTTTTGACGGGTTTGAAGGTGAGCTTCTTTTTGACGTCGCCGGGGATTTCTTCGAGGTCGATCTTGTTCTTTTCAGGCAGCATGATGTGCTTGATTCCGGCGCGGGAAGCGGCGAGCACTTTTTCCTTTAGGCCGCCAATGGGCAGGACGCGGCCGCGCAGGGAAATCTCGCCGGTCATGGCGAGGTCGGGGCGGACGGGTTTGTTTTGCAGCATCGAGAGGATGGCGAGCGCAATGGCCACACCAGCGGAGGGGCCGTCTTTGGGCGTGGCTCCGGCGGGGACGTGGATATGGATGTCGGACTTGGCGAAGAGTTCTTCGTCGAGCTTGAAGGTGGCGGCGTTGGCGCGGAGGTAACTGAGCGCCGCGCGGGCGGATTCCTTCATCACATCGCCGAGCGAGCCGGTTAAAATGAGAGCCCCTTTTCCCGCCATGCGGGTGGCTTCGATAAAGAGGATGTCGCCGCCGTACGGCGTCCAAGCCAGACCGGTCACGACGCCGGGCATGGCGGTGCGTTCGGCGACGTCTTTGTCGACCTTGACGGGGCCGAGGAATCCCTTGAGTTTTTTTGCCGTAACTTCGACGGGGCGGGTCTTGCCCT
>JAOZKS010000014.1 GCA_029935255.1 Pontiella sp. | reverse complement strand
AACCCCTTAACTTAGTGCCATTCCTGTCGGAACCCCTTTCTGCCATAAAATTCCCGGAAGAGCCTTTTTTAAAAGGTACATTTAATCGAGGTGTTGCTTGGCGAAGCCGTCGTAGAGGTCGATGGCGCGGCGGACGTAGGCGCGCTTTTCGCGATATGGACCGGGGAAAAAGCTGCGTTTGAACCCGGCGAGCACGAGGTCGCGGAACTGGCTGTCGGTTAAATTGAGGTGTTTGGTGCAGAGCAGGAGTTCATGGGTGACGTTGGTGTGGGAAACGAGACGGTTGTCGGTGCTGATGCTGACGGATAGGCCGTTGTCGATCATTTGTTGGAGGGGGTGGTCTCGCAGGGTTTTGAACTCGGGAATGGTTTGCAGGTTGCTCGTCGGGCAGACTTCGATGGTGATGCGCTGATTGGCAATGTATTCGCTGAGTTGTGCAATATATTGCGCCTTGTCCTTGATCGATTTAAGCTTAATGGCTTCTTTCGAGAACAGGAAGGTGCCGTGCCCGATGCGGTTGGCGTAGCATTCGGTGATGGCCTGGAAAATGGATTCGGGACCATAGGCTTCGCCGGCGTGTACGGTCTTGCGCAGGAAGTTGCGGTGGGCGTATTGGAAGGCGGCCTTGTGATGGATGGCGGGGAAGCCGGCTTCTTCGCCTGCGAGGTCGAACCCGACGATAGGCAGGCCTTCATCACGCAGTTTGACGGCTTCTTTCACGAGGGCGAGGGAGGCGAGGGCATACGAATATCGCATGCTGGAGGTGCTGCGGTTGAGCACCCGCTCGTAGTAGGTCGACATCTGGCGGTTGAACCGCCGCATGGCGCAGAGAATAATTCCGTATTCGAAGGGTAAATCGCTTTCAGAAAGGGAAGCATTGAGATGTTTCTTTGCTTTTTCCAACCCCTTAGCAACGGCGCGGACAATACTCCCGATCTCGGTGGCGTGGGTGACGTGCAACTGCGGGGCGAAGCGTACTTCGATGTAGCGGACACCTTCGTTATGGGAATCTTCCGCGAGCTCGTAGGCGGCACGTTCCAGATTTTCCGGGGTTTGGAGAACGCCTACGGTGTAGGCGAATCCGGCCAGATATTCGCCGAGATTGGCGTAGCGCTCTTTGAAGACGAGTTCGTTCATCCCGGATTCTTCGCAGGAAGGCAGTTCGAGTCGTTGTGATTTCGCCATTTCAATCAGAGAAGAAAGCCGAAGCGACCCGTCGAGGTGCAGGTGCAGGTCGGTCTTGGGTATTTTCTGGATGAAATATTCAGTGATCTTTGACATGATACGCGTACTTTAACCCCAAGCCTGCAATACGGACAAAAGAAAAAACCAGCATGTTGATTGTTCAATCCAGTTCGACGGACGTTTACCGCAATCTCGCGATTGAGGAATACCTGATGGAACATGTCGTGGATCGTGGTCCGACCCTGTTCCTGTGGCGGAGCGACTGCGCGGTGGTTATGGGAAAGAACCAGAACCCCTGGCGCGAATGCCAACTCGGTTTGATGCGCGACGAGGGGGTTCCGCTGGCCCGCCGGATTTCGGGCGGCGGAACGGTGTATCACGATGCAGGTAATCTGAATTATTGCGTGATTGTTGATCGCACCCAATATCGTGAAGAGCAGGCCTATGAAATGGTTTTCCAAGCGTTGGAAACATTGGGAATCCATGCGGAAAGGACAGGAAAGAGCAATCTGAGCGTGGGTGGCCTGAAGTTTTCCGGAAATGCCTTTTGTTTTCGTAAGGGGCGAGCTCTGCACCACGGCACCTTGCTCCTTCACACTGATCTAGAGCGTCTAAACCGTTATCTCGGCTCAATGTTCGAATCGATCGATACCCATGCCATTCGCTCCGTTCCGGCAAGCGTGACGAATTTGAATTTGGCGGGCGGGGCGGTTGCGACGGCGTTACGGAAGAGTTTTCAATCCACCTATGGATGCGGGCGGGCAGTTCCGCTACTGGAAACAGAACTTGATCCAGCACGGATGGCCGAATTAAGTGAGAAACAGAATTCCGATGACTGGAAATATGCCGCCACCCCGAGATTTGCAGTGGAGTATCAGGGTCGAAGCCTGGAAGTGGTCAAAGGTGTGGTTGTTTCTGCCGAAGGCTTTACGCAGTTTTTGAACACCCCGTTTTCTATTACCGCATTTTCGCTGGCAAGCAATGTTGACTAAAGGGAATTTTAAACTTATAAGTTCCCCTGAATATTTTAAATAGGAGATATTATGAAGGTGATTGCACGGATTTTGTTTGCAAGTGTGTTAGTGGCTCTATTGGCGGGGTGTGTTAGTGATGTCATCTATGTTCCCCCAATCCCGCCTCATGCACAGGCTAAGTTGTTGGACTACTTTGAACAACCGGACAACAAGGTGTTCATTATTGCAATTGATCCTTCGGGTAATTATGCCTTCGGTTATGATTATGGCAAACCCACCCTGAAGGATGCGGCCAGAGTTGCCGTGGAGAAATGCGACGCGAGCCGCGAAGCCAATGCCATTCTTGCCCGCCCATACATCTATGCGTTGAACAATGAAGTTGTTTACGAGCAAATGATCCGTCGTGCGCAGGAGAGCGGTGATGTTGAGAAAGAACGCGAAGCCCAAAAAGAATATGGCGAGAAGATCAAGGATAAGATCGAAGTTGATGTCGATACTCCGGCCGAAGCAACTGACGAAATGTAATGTTTGAAGCAACAGCAGTTGTTCAAAACGAGGCCGGCATCCATTGTCGGCCTTCTGCTATCTTGGTGAAAGAAGGGAGCGCCTATTCGGGCGAGATTCTGATTACGGCTCCATCCGGAACCTGCACACTCACATCTGCTCTTGATATCATCATGCTCGGGCTTGAATCCGGCACCGAAGTCTCGATCCAGGTCTCCGGTCCGGACGAAGAGGGATTTTGCAAAAAACTAGTCGGTTTGTTCGAAACACATTTCGACTTTCCCCCAGCGTAGGCCAACGAAAACCAGTGTGCTGACTCAATCCAAGTAAAAAGGCTCATTCAGGCAAAAGGATCACCACGCACTCGCCCTTGACGGTGCGGCCCTCGTAGCGGGCAAGAACCTCTGCCGGGCTTCCCGTGCTCAGCTCTTCGAATTTCTTGGTCAATTCGCGCCCGACAAACACGGTGCGGTCAGCACCAAGATGCTCCGAAATCTCACCCATGAGTTTGAGCAGGCGGTAGGGGGATTCATAGAGCACCACCGGCAGGTCGGCTTCGGCCCACTTCAGCAAATCACGTTTGCGGCCACCGCTTTTATGTGGCAGGAAGCCCGCAAAGATGAACCCCTTCTCCCCGAATCCGCTCAGTGCCACTGCGGTGGTAACCGCAGCAGGGCCGGGAACCGCAGTGATCATCACGCCCGCCTCGCGGCAGAGCACCACCACGCGTGCGCCGGGGTCGGAAATGCCCGGCATGCCCGAATCGGTCACCATGGCAATGGCCTCGCCGTTCTCGATGCGATCAATAATTTGTTCCGACCGCTGAACCTCGTTGAACTTGTGGCAGCTCATGAGGCGGGTGTCGATTTCATAGCGCTGGGTCAACCGCCGCGTATGGCGGGTATCCTCGGCCACGATCAGGTCGGCCTCCTTCAGGGTTTCCAAAGCCCGGAACGAAAGATCGCCCAGATTCCCGATCGGTGTGCCCACAATGTAGAGTCCAGCTTCCATGCGACACACCGTAGAGAAAAACCAAGAGACACGCCAACCTGAATTCAAAGGAACAGCCTTGCACGATTTAACCCCACCAGACAGGATGCCGGGATGCTTACGGAAGAACAGAGAAAGCGGGCCTTTAACATCATCATTGTCAATCAATGTCTCGGCATGATCTCTGGCGCGCTATTCCAAAACGGTTTCTACCTGAATTATTTTTCAAAGCTGGGAATCTCCAGTGCGGCCATCGCCATGCTTTTTGCCCTGCCGCCATTGATCAGCGTATTTCTTCTGCTCCCGTTTGCCTTTGTCGCCGACCGCATGGGCAAGAAGCGATTAGCTCTCGGCGGGCAGGTGCTGCTTATCCTAAGCTTGGGTATAATGTTGGCGGCAGGCTGGGGAAATGCTTTTTATTCCATGGGGCTGGTCGTGGTCTCGCTTCTCATCAGCAGCATCGGGGGGAGCCTGCAGGGGGCCAGCTGGTTTGCTCTGCTCAATCCGATTATACCCAAGGAAATACGCGGCCGCTTTTTCGGACGGTTGCGCGTGACGTTCATGTCGGTGACGATCCTGTTCACGGTGCTCATCACCCAAGTGCTGAAAATTAACGAAACCAAGGTCGCATTTCAGGTTTTGCTGGGGATTGTTCTGCTTGCGGCGATTGCACGCTATTTCACGTATGCTCGCATTCCCGAGTTGGAGAATGAAAATGGTGAAGACAACCACCGGCACTCCTTCAAAAAAGCATTCTCAGGGGTATTGGCCGTGCCTAGCTATATCCACTTTACCAGCTATGTATTCCTCATCACCTTATTTACCGCCGGCGTACCGATTGTATTCGGCCTGATGCAGAAGGATGTGTTCGCTTTCTCTCCGGCGCAGATCACGCAAATGGGAAACTTGTTTCTGATTGGAACCCTGATCGGCTGCTGGCTCGGTGGGCGCACCGTCGACCGTTACGGTACCCGCGCGGTTTTTATGGCAACGCACCTTGGCTATTCTCTAGTGGTAATCGCCATGCTGACCCGGCATTGGGCACCCTGGCCGTTGTCGGTACATGTAGGCACCTGTTCGCTGGCCTTTAGTCTGGTGGGGGCCACGGCGGGTGTGGCGATGACTTCGGAAGTGCTGGCGTTGATTCCCGCCGCCAATAAATCACTCTCCACCGCCGTTACCATGACGCTCTTCAGCTTGGCCGTGGCCCTGTCAGGTATGTTTGTTTCCCGTGCCATCAGCATGGACATCCTCGCACCCGAATGGACCATGCTCAGCCAGAACTATACGGCTTATGACGCACTGCTACTCGTTTTCGCCACCATGATTCTTCTCCTGCTCATGACGATCGGGCTTGTTCCGAAAATCGCGAAACAAGCCCAACTCATGCCCGGCGGCGGAAGCTACCCGCGGATCTGAGCGCACCTTTGGCTTAATGCTGCGGCATGGGATCGATAAGGGAGTCGAAGTAGGTGTCCAGCCGCGAACTGCCGGTCGCTTTGATGGCGTTTTCCAGGGTTCTAAAGGAACGAACGCGCGCTTCCGCAAGGGAGATGTGGCCTTCGCGGCCTTTGTCGTTCACGGAAACCAGCAGGGTGCCTTCAGCATCCTTGATCCGAACCACGAGTTCGTAGCGGACGAAGACCAGGTCGGAAGTGCGCTGTCCGGTATCGTTCACGGAAACCCGGCCATCAATCTTTAATACGGCCGGCGACCCCACCACAAAACCGTATCGGGTGATCAGTTCTTCGAGTATGGAAACCATGCGCTGGTCGTCATCGCCGTCGATTTTTATTTCCACGCGGATCTGTTTGGCGGTATCGGCCAGCGCTTTGCGGATTCGGTTTTCGGTATAGCCCGGTGTGGCATCCGGAACGGAAGGGGGATGGATGACCTTGAGTTGACGGAGCAGGTTGCCGGCCTCGGCGGCATGGCGGACGGCGGCCCGGAGGGTGGCATATTTCTTAAGTAGATCATCGGTCTGTGCGGCTTGTGCATCGAGGAAGTTAACGCGTGCGGTCTGCTCGCCGATCTTGTCGCGATAGATGGTGGCGGTTTCGCGGCGGTCGAGGTAGGCGACGGCATGAACGCGCCCTTTATCGTCCTGCCAGGCTTCGGCGTGCTGGATGTTGTAGAGAGTCTGCGAGGAGAGGATGTTGATGTCGGCGGTGAAGTCGGTGGTGCGTTCGAAGGAGTTGCGGGTTTCGCGGGACTGATCGAGAATGCGTTCGTCGGACTCGATGTGCGCTTCGAAAATACGCGAAAGGTTGGCGGCGGCGGAGTTTTCGGCCGCTCGGCGGGTATCGCCTTCGCCAACCGCCACGAGATATGTATTTTCCGGATAAACCGTTTTTGGATTCTCCACCCATTTCGGTGTTCCGCCAGAGAGGCTTTTGCAGCCGGCAAGACTCAAAAGAAGGACAGGAAGAATGATTTGGAGGCAGAATGATTTTTTCATGGGCGATCCCTAATTCAAGTAGGCGGATTCAAGCATATTGAGGCGGTTGGCTTCAATCTCTACCCCGTTTCTTTCGTCGGAGTGGAGTAGTTTCCCGCCGTTGCCGTAGTAGTTGATCTTAATGTCGTAGGTGCCTTCGTCGAGATGGATTTCGCGGATGGAAGCCTTGGCGGGGAAAAAGCGGGAGACCCGCAGATCGGCATTTTCGGTGGAGTCGACCATCAAGTCGGCGGCTAGACGGGTGAAGAAGGCCATACCGCCATCCATGTTTTCGGTCATCTTTTGTTTGGCTTGTTCGGCGGCCAATCCTTTGGCTACGGATCGAGTGACGGTCTTGAGATAGATGATCGGTTTCTGAATGCTGAAGGTTTCGATGGCGACGTTCTCAAGGCTTTCGAGAGGGTGTAGCGGTTCGGGTTTTATCCCGCTGATTTCAACTTCGATACGATCGACTTTGGAGGGATGTTTTTCCATATAGGGCAATTGGATCTTAAAGTGGTAGCCTTCGTTGATGCCGTACCACGGAATAATACTGAGGCCGGAGAGGTTTTGCTTTCCGAGGTAGTTTTCGGATGAGCCTGCGAGAATAATGACATTTTCTTCGGTGTGAATGTAGAAGGTGGTGGCTTTTTTGTCGGGAGCCAGTCCGGTGAAGGAGATCACATTCAAGCGGGCGGTGGGTGCTCTCACCCGTTTCGTGGTGCTGGAGAAATCGGGCTGAGGGAAGGTGTAGATATCGGGCTGAAGCTTCCAGCCGCGGTCGATCTTTTCAAGGTCGATGCGGACGTCGTCCCATTTATAGTCGGCCCGATAGAGCATGGCGCTGAGGTATCGGCCGAGGGCGGATTCCTGAAAATAGCTTTTACCCGGAACAAAGGTTTCGTGGGTTTCCTCGGCCTTATTCATTTTCTGGGCGACCTTGTCGTATTTGCTTTCAAGCTGAACCAGCTTGTTGTTGATGCGGCGGACTTCCACGAAGGCTTCGTCGTTGCGGCCGAGCGCGAGATAATTGAGTGCTTTGAAGGCGTTGAGGTAGATGTCTTCGTAGTCTTCGCCGGCATAGGCGAGCACGTTGTCGTTCATGATCATCGAGGAGGCGGAGCGGGTGATGCTTTTGGTAAAGTTATCTTCGATGCCGCGCTCGGCCTTTTCGAGCATCTCGTTGCTTTTTTCGTAGTCGCCGTTCCAGTGGTGGAGCATGCCGATATCGAGGTAGTAGACAACGCGGTCCTTGTGGGTGTAGGATGTATCCTTGGCCGCTTCAATTTGTGCAAGGGTCGCCGGATAGTCGGCCTTCGCCAGTAGCAGGTCCATGCCTGCGTACTGGGTTTTGTCGGTCCTGAGACTCGCGCACCCGGTAAGTAATGCGAGTGCGCCAGCAAGGATTGAAGTGGATAAGGGGATGCGCATCATGGGACTCTTTCAGAGAGCGGTACTCCGAAGGGTTGTGCGCACTACCACTTCCGCTTGGATTTCTTGATATATTTTTTGATCTTCTTGCTGCCGATCCAAACCTTTTCGTTGGTTTCTAGGTGAATCATTTCAAGATCGATCTGGTAGAACATAACCTGTTCCTTGCCTTCTTGGTCAACGATCGTTTTGATGCCGCCTTGGAGCATGTAGTCGGCACCGGTTTCGGCGGCAAGGCGTTTTTGGGTTTCTTCGCGCGACCACGTTTGCTGCTCCTTGCGCTCCTGCCGCAACTCGCCGCGTTCGACGGTGTTGGCCACAAATTTAACGCGACCGCTGTTGATGAGTTCACGTTCGAGGTCTTTGGTGAAGGTTTCGGTTTCGATGTGCTCGGAACTCTTGTTGCGAACCGTGCCTACGATCACCACGGGCTTCTGGCCGTTCTTCGCGGTGTACTCTTCAATCCATGAGCGGCTGGCGAGGTCGGCGACCATCTCAGCGGAGACGAGCTGGGAATCGGTATCGTTCCAACGTCCGGATAGGTCAATGGTTTCGTCGACTCCAACGCGTGTAACCTTTGTGCTTTTGCATCCCGTAAGGGCAACGAGTGCGGTGAGGGAAACGACAATCAATAACTGACTTTTCTTCATAACAATCTCCTGAGTTTCGTGGCTGTAAACGTGTGAAAAGAATACAAGTTGTGACAAAGGCGGTCAATGGCTACTTGAGCAGTTCGCCGAGAATAACATCGAAATCGGGGTCGCGTATGAGGAGCGTAATCTTGTCGGTACGCAGGAGCTGCTTGGTCTTGAGGTTCTTGATGCTGGACTGGATTCTTTCGTTTTGACCAAATCGGGCGAGCGACTCGCACATACCGCTCTTCGTTTCGTAGCCCGAAAGTATGCCGAGTTCTCGCAGTTCATCCAGGGTTTCCCGATCATTGAGCAACTGTTGGAGCGAAGCGTTTTGCTCGATTTGGCTGGGATCTCCACTCAGCATGTCGACCGCAAACTGCTTGTCGGTGACCAATTGCTGAACGGATTCGGCATCCAATACTTTTTCAAGGCTGGCCATTCCTGTGGAGGGATTGCTGATCATGCGGGCCATGGCCGCAACCTGCGTGTCATTATCTTTTTTAGGAATAACGAGATAGGTGGCTTCGTATACCCCTCGGCGGGCCATGCGCCCGAAACGGGCATCATCTGCCCCGGGGATCGGGATGCCGGCCACGCCAACGAGAAAGAGATCGCCCAGCCAAAAGAGCAGGATCAGGGAGAGGGTTCCGCCGAAGAGATTGATCGCCCCGCCGCCAAGGGCGCTCAGGACGGGGAGCTGGAAATTATCCTTCTTCTCTTTTTCCTTATGGTGTTCCCGAATCTCATACATGACGACGTGGAAGGCAAAGGCGATGAGGACGAAGGTGAGGATGGCGCAGACCGGAATCGTCACCAGTCTGGGGCGATGGGTAAGGGTGCCGAGCCAAACCCCCAGATAGCGTCCCGCAAAATAGGAGGCCCCGTAGGACAGGATCACACGTACGATACCGAGCAGGGAGAGTAGAAACCCTTTGTGCCAGCCCGCGAGAAAGAAAAACAGCAGGATGATCGCCGCCAGAATATCGATTGCAATGTGCATGTGAAACTCCTTTAAAATGAACCCTCGAAAGATAGATTGTTATTTCAAACGCCGAAAGCCTAAAATGGCCCCTGTTATTAAAAGAGTACGCAATACGGAGCATGGACCATGGAATTTTTATATGCAGCGGAGTTGAAGAAGCGGTTTACCTGCTACGGCCATTTCTATGAACTGGTCATGATGGCCGGCGAACGGGCGAAATGTCGAAGCGTGTTGGAAATAGTCGATGGTTCGATCCTTCAGGAGAACCCTTCCGACATTTCCCTGCTGGAGCCGGACGTGGTGGTGATTATGATGAACCCCGGATCATCGCACCCCAAAGACATCTACCACATGGACAAGGAAATCGAATACCCGCAAAACAGCGGTTCCCTGCGCAAGACGCTTGTGCTGACTCAGCCCGACAATACCCAATACCAAGTCATGCGCATCGCGGTTTTCAAGGGATGGAGCCATATCCGCGTACTCAATCTTTCCGACCTGCGCGATCCAAAGTCAGGAAGCTTTATCCAGCGGGCCGAGGCGCTCTCAGGAATCATGGGGGGGCACACGCACAGCCTGTTCTGTCGAGAACGTGCCGCCGAGCTCGCCCATGCCCTGACTCGAAAATCCACTTCGCCGATCCTGCTTGGATGGGGGCAGGATCTCGGTCTGCTTCCGCTGGTCGGGCAATGCCTCAAGCGCATCGAGGCCGAACCCACCTGCACGGTTCCCTCCGCCGTTCATCCCTTACTCAACGCTCATCCCAGTCCCATGCTTCAATCCAAAAAACTCCTGTGGTTAGAAACCATGATGAAGGAACTGGAAAAATGAAACGAATCAGAATAGACGACGTGGCCTATGTTTTTTCCGCAGGCACAACGGTGGTGGTTGAACCGGGAGAGGTCCACGAGATCCTCAACACCGGAAACACGGATCTGGTGGTTACTTATTTTGGCGTGCTGACCGACGGATGAAAACGGTGCCCATTGTTCTGGCGCTCGCGACATCCGTCATGTTCTTCGGGTGCGGAAAGCCGGAATTCGAATTCCGGACGGATGACGTTGTTTCGTGGGAGCGCCTCTTGGTGGATGCCGCAGAGTTGCAACCTTCACGGCTTGGGCGCTCCCTTCTATTCTCTAGTGCGGTAGGGACGGGCGATGCCATTCTGGCAGGAGAGTCGGCGGAAATCTATGGTGACCTCGACCACGGCTCTTTCCTTGATGTGAAGGATGTTCCCGGTGGTGTGGAGGCAACGCTTGCCGTGATGGACGGTGCCGGAGCGATTACTTGGATGTGGTCGGCCAACCCGGTCGGCGAGCTGGTGCTGCAAATCGACGGTGAAGAAATCACCTATCCCTTCAGGGCATTTCTCATGGGGAAGTGGTTGCCATCAAGATACCCCTTTGCCGCCAAAACGGCTGGAGGCTACAACCTTCATTTCCCAATCGTCCACCGTAGCCACTGTCGGGTTGCGATACGGGTAAAGTCTCGCCGTGAGCTGGGGGGCTTGTTTTATCAGGTGGCGTGGAACGCCATCCATTCCGAAGCGAGAATCGAGACCTTTTCCTTGAAGGACATGCCGAATGAAAAAGAAAAGTTGAGGCAGCTTGCACGGATGCTATCCCGACCTCCTGAATATGTTTGCGACGAGGTGTTTAATGGCTCGTTGGCTCCTGGAATGTATGCCGATGTTCTATCGCTCGCTGGCTCGGGAACCATTCAATGCTTGGAAATCGCCGCGCGCTCCAAGGAAGAGTTGGGAAACCTTCACTTCGAAGCGGTTTGGGATGATGCAAAATCGCCAGCGATTTCCTGTCCGTTGAACATGCTGTGCGGAACATCGAGGCGGTTTGAGGATGTGAATTCGTACCCAGTAACGGTGAAGGGTGCGACGGCAACGCTACGCTGGCCGCTACCCTTTTCCGACGGGGCAACCCTCCGGATAAAAAACAGCGGAGACACTGCGGTTCAGTTGCATCTGTCTGCCTCTGTAGATTGGGCGCATTCTTCATCGCGGCGCTTCCATGGAAATTTTTCCAACCATTGGAATCTTCAGACCGACGAGCCGAACGTGTTGAACCTTGCTACGTTCGATGGGGAAGGTGTCTTTGTGGGTTGCATTCTTCAAGTGGACAATCGTTCCGGGGACTGGTGGGGCGAGGGGGATTCGCTGATCTGGCTGGATACGGACGATCAGCCGGCTTGGCGAGGAACCGGCACCGAGGACTATTTTGGTTTTGCGTGGTGCTCCAGAAAGAGGTTTAAGCATCCCTTCCGCGGTCAGACGCGCGCCAGTACGTCGACCGCTTCGATGTACCGCTATCATATTCTTGATCCGCTACCGTTCGCCCAATGGGCAAGGTTCGACTTCGAGGCGCACGGAACGGGTTCGGGTTCGATGGACTATTCGGCGTTGGTGCTGTGGTATTCCGAGAGCAGCTTCACGAAGGCCTGGAACGAGCCCATGTAGTTTTCGTCGGCGACGTAGGCATAATCATTGTGCCCGGCATCATCAATCCACAAGTGTGTCTTTTTTCCCGGAGCGGCCTCATATAGTTTCTCCCCATGCCAAAAAGGAAGGATCTCGTCGTTGCGGCCGTGCATGACGAGTACCGGGCAGGTGGTTTTCTTGACGTGCCGCAGGTTGTTGAACATATCCCAGGGGAGTAGGGGAACCACGGTCTTGACGCGGAAGGCCGAGACAAAGGTGCTTTCCAGAACCAGCCCGCCCACTTCGCGGTGTGCCGCCAGCCATGCGGAGGGGCCTCCGCCGACGGACCGGCCCTGGACGATGATGGTTTTCGGATTGATCTTCTTTTCTTCGACGAGCCAACGGTAGGCCGCATCGATATCCTGATAGGTTTTTCGAACCGAAGGTGAGCCTTCGCTGGTGCCGTAGCCGCGATAGTCGTACATCAGCACCGAATAGCCGAGTTCATGGAACTGCTGCATGAAGGGAACCACGTTGCCCAGATCTTCCGCGTTGCCGTGGCTAAACAGGATCGTGTATTCCGACTGCGGGTGCTCCAGAAAAACGGCCGTTATTTTTTTGCCATTGCCCGAGGTGATTTTCAACGAGTCACCTCCATCCGCATAGCTGGAAGCCTGAGGAGCGAAGATTATTTTTTCCGCAACCAGCAACGCAAACAGATTTAGGAAGAGGTAGAACCCTCCACCAACCAGCGCAATTCGGACTATTGCATTTTCAACCATGGGAAAAAGCATAGGTTCCATGTTCTGGATGCGCAATGGAAAGTTTTCAATGATTGGGAATCCGATTGCGAAGATGCAGGGTATGGGTCTATGGTTCGCTTCGATAGTTTGGGGAAGGGGATTTCTGGAGAGATGAGGTATGTTCAAGGTTTGGAAAATTTTCGTTTATGTTTTTATCGCCGTCTCAGTGCAGGCACAGGTCGCGCACGAGGTGCTGCTGCTGGTGAATCGAAACTCGCAGGATTCGCTGCAGGTGGCCAACACGTTTGCAGCACTTCGCCAGATCCCGAAGATGAACGTGGTCTACCTCGATGTTCCCAAGAGCGCGTACGGCGGAACGGCTACCGTGACGCTGGATGAATTCACGAAGTTGATCTGGGAACCCGCCAATGCCGTCGCTCTGGAGCGCGGGATCGACTCGCAAATTCTGGCATGGGTCTATTCCGTCGATTTCCCGATTCGGGTAAAGACCGATCCGTACGACCGTAAACAGATGTCGGTTGGAGGAATGACCTTCATGCGCAATCAAATGCCGGGCCTGAGTTTGGTTGAAGAAGGAAAATATCTTTCCAAACTGTTCAGCGGTCCCAACGAACGGCTCAAACTCAATCTGCCGGGGTTCTCGCTCGGCATGCACAAGAATGGGTTGGGTATGGCTGCCAGCGTTCCGCCGGAGGCGGCCTATCTGCAAGGCGGCCTCGGAAAGCGCATGCCGTTGCCGAGCATGATGCTGGGCTATACCGGCGAAAAGGGAACCGATGTTGATACGGTTCTGCAAACCCTTCAGCGTGGAAAAGTTTCGGATTTCCGAGGCCAGCGCAAGGGAATCTATTTCGTGGCGACCGACGACGTTCGTTCGAAATGTCGGGAATGGCAGTATGCGCCTGCGATGGCGGAGTTGAAGCAGCGGGATGTCGAAGCCGTCGTGGTGACCAATTTCCCTTCAGGGGCGGAAAATGTGATGGGGTTGTTGATGGGGGCCGAGACGGCCAACCCCGCTGCCGTCAAGTCGTTTGCGCCGGGCGCGATGGCGGAACATCTCACCAGCTGGAGTGCGGAATTCCAGAAAGGACAAACCAAAGCCACAGAGTGGCTCAAAGCCGGGGCGACGGGTTCGGCTGGCGCGGTCGTGGAGCCCTATTCCAACCCCAACAAATTTCCGTCGGCGCGGTTCTTTGCCCACTATGCCTCCGGCTGCACCATGCTGGAAAGTTTCTACCAGGCCATTGCCTGTCCACTTCAGAGTCTGTTGTTGGGCGACCCGTTGGCGAAACCCTATGCCGTTCCAGTGGAGGTCAAGGTGCTCGGAGCGGAAAAGATCTCTCGGGACTTTACCTATTTTTCGCAGGCGACTTGCCAGATAAAAAACATGGTATATCTCTATTCGTTTTTGCTGGATGGAAAAGAGATCCAGGGCATTTCGGAGGAGCCCTCGGTATTTATTCGCGTCGCCAAAATGGCGGATGGCTACCACGAACTTCGTGCTGTCGCCCGTATCAAGCATTTGGTTCAATTCAGCGCTTCGATAGATAAGCCCTTCATGGTGAATCGCATGGGCCGCTCTATTTCCATTCTTCCCGGCATCGAAAAAATCGGAAAATACGAGCACGGTATAAAGGTGCGGGTTGGAGGGACAGAGCTTCCTGAAAAACTACGGCTTGTTAGCGGCGAATTAGTGCTGGATGAAAAAATCTATGCGGAGGGTGTTGAACTGGTGCTCGACGAGCTGTTGTTGGGAGAAGGGCCGAACCGGTTCCGCGCCATGGCCGTCTATGCCGACGGCATGGAGGTGTCCAGTCCTCCCATCAACTTTGGAATCAAGTTCAATACAACACCCTAATCGCCCCAATCCGTACTTTCAATGATTGGAAGTGGACGGTATTTTGTGCGGCGTATTTAAGGAAAAGACCCATGAATTCAGGAACCCCATGCATATTTTTTGACCGCGACGGCATTGTGAACGAATCGCCCGGTCCAGGCTATGTGGAGCGGTGGGAGGATTTCCACCTCCAGCCCGGCTTCGTCGCCGCGTTGCGCACCGTGACGGCCAAGGGCTATCCCTCCGTGGTCATCACCAACCAGCAAGGCGTTGCAAAAGGGCTCTATTCCGAGGAGGAACTGCAGGATATCCACGGCCAGTTCCGCGCACAATTGTTGCGTACCCATGGAGTTGATGTGCTCGATATTTTCTACTGCCCCCACTATGCGGCGGAAAACTGCGAATGCCGCAAGCCCAAGCCCGGCATGTTTTTCCAGACTTCGGAAAAATATGGCATCGACCTTTCCAACTCCTGGATGATTGGAGACAGCGAAGGCGATGTCGAATCCGGCCATGCCGCCGGCTGCAAAACGATCCGTGTGTGTGCGGCCTCCGAAAAAACCAAGGCCGACTTTCGCGTCGAGCACATCGACGAAGTGGCCGCCATTCTGGAACGGGAGCTTGAACCATGCGCATAGTCGAAACCCACAGCCCCGAAGAAACGTGGGAACTCGCCGCCGAGCTGGCCGCCGAACTCGGCCCCGGCACCGTCATCGCCCTGCACGGCGACCTTGGTGCAGGGAAAACCTGCTTTATCCAAGGCTATGCCGCCGCGCTCGGCATCGACGAGCCGATCACCAGTCCCACCTACACCATCATCGGCGAATACGAAGGCCGCCTGCCGTTGCACCACATCGACCTCTACCGTCTATCCGGCCCCGAAGAAGCCATCGGCCTCGGACTCGAAGAATATTTCGATGCCAACGGCATCACCGCCATCGAATGGGCCGAACGTGCCGAAGGTTTGCTGCCGCCCGACCTATTGCATATTCAAATCGCGGCCGACACCGATACCGGAACGCGCACGTTCCGGATTTTCAAGGAGAACGAAGCGTGAAGATTTTTTCCATTGAGTTGAGTTCGCGTCAAGGTAGCATTGCCTTGGTTGAAGACGGCGGGGTTATTGCCGAAAAAAGCTGGGTCGAAAACTTCAAGAACCGCCAGCAGCTATTCGATGCCATGGCCGACCTCGGCATCGACTGGGAAAGCATCGATGTTTTTGTTGCCGGCCGTGGACCCGGAGCCTTCTCCGGCATGCGTATTTCCTTTTCCGTGGTCAACGCGCTCGCCGCCCCCGGAGGAAAACCGGTCTATGCCCTCAACAGCGGCGCTGCACTGGCCGCTCAGCTTGGCGCAGCGCGCACCGCCGTGGTGGGCGATGCCCGCCGCAACAAAGTATGGGTCGGCCTCTTTTCCGGTAGCGAACTCGAAAAGGAGTTCCAACTGCTGGAAATCGATGAGCTAGCTGGATTTATTCCCGAAGATACCCTCGTTGTTAGTCCCGACCATGATCGCCTGGAAGAACGGTTGCAAAACTTTCAGATATTGAAAAATCCCGAGCCGGTTTTCCCAACCGCCGGAGTCCTCGGAAAGCTTGTCTCCCAACGGTTAGTCAACGGGATTGAATCCGAGTCCTTCGAGCCGCTCTACATGCATCCGCCCGTCTTCATAAAACCCCGCTTTCCGGCTTAGTTCTTTTTGGATTTCGGGCGTTGACTCGTTTCGGGCGGGTCGGTATACATATCGCCCTTTACCGCACCCGTGGTGAAATTGGTAGACACGCAAGATTCAGGTTCTTGTGCCAGCAATGGCGTGATGGTTCGACTCCATTCGGGTGCACCATTCTTTAAACAGCAGGAATGCTTGATTTGCAGGCATTCCTGTTTGTTTTTTCTAGAAAACTTGCGAATTCCGCAAACCTCACTTTTTCCACTCCTAAAGCGAACAAATTCCGATCCGCATAAACATCATTCGTTAGCGATGCATCACTATGCCGCATAAGCTCCTGAGCTTCACGCTGTGGGATTCCTGCCATGTGCAACATCGTACAGAATGTATCACGCAGGGAATGGAAGCTGGCTTTCTCGTTCCGATCGTTATCTGTCTCAATACCGGCTTTGTGAAAATCACGACGCACTGTTTTATTGTCCGGCATGAAGGGAAAGACCACATTCGCTGGATTGGTTGTTGTAGGCCGCAAAGCCTTCAATATAGATACGAGGTCGGCATGTAACTTGATCGTGGCTTCCTTACCGTTTTTCGTGGTCGATGCCCGGACCATCAAATGAGGCGTATCAGATTCTAAATGAAGATCTCCCCATTGGACTGATCCGACTTCAAGGCATCAGCCTGCTGCCGAATATTCTCGGAAAACCGACTAAGGTGCCCCACGACCGGCTGCTTTTTTCGCACAAAGAACGCTGGCACAGCAGTGAATTCCTGGAAGATTACAGGTATGTCTATGCCTGCGTGTTTACCGAAAGATATCGATTGGTTTGGAATAAGATCCAGGAGGTCGAACTCTTCGACTATGTCAATGACCCCCGGGAAACCAACAATATTCTCCATGAGCACCCGGAGCTGGTTGCAACCCTGAAGGCTTGGTATGATGCCTGGTGGGAAGACTCTAGAAAATACATGGTGAATGATCTGGAACAGATCGGGACCGGCAACTTCAGGTTGCGGTTGCAACACGGAACTCCGGCCCAATGGATTGAAAAGGCGCAAAAACGCAGAAAATGAGGGGCGTGGGTCGGATGACTGAAAGAGAGCTGTGCTGGGTGGGTGACTGTTGGAACCTATCTGGAAGGTGTCCAGATTTTCGGTGTTTCAACGGATATTTGTTGTAGAAGTAACGCAGAACAAAAACGCATACAGGGGTGAAATATTTTATGATGAAATTTTCCAGGGTGATTGGTTTCGGAGTGTTGTTGAGCACCATATTTACTGCCGCGGTTTCGGTCGGGGCGGCGGAAACGGTTGATGGTAAGTATGTCCGCTTAATGCTTTCCGGTAAGGATGAGTCGCTGAAGGTGGCCGAGGTGGAGGTGTTCTGCCAGGATGGGGCCGGGCTGAACGTGGCGAAAGACGGGGTGGCCAATGGCGGGCCACGCCAGAACAGGCCGGCCGGCCGGGCGATTGATGGCGATCCCGCCGGGGAATGGGGGGACAACACCATGGCCGACATTGTCGGCGATCATCCCGAGCTGGAAGTGGAGCTGACAGATACGAAGAAGATTGAGCGCATTGTGGTGTACACGCGCAAAAACAAGGAACACGAAATTGCCGGATGTCAGCTGCTGGTGCTAGATGCCAACCGCAAGGTGGTATGGCAGTCGACAATCAACCAAAAAAAGATGCCGCAGACGTTTCTGATTTCGGAACATGGTGAAGCCGGCGAGTGGATGGGCAAAAAACTCCCTGCGATTAAGGGGGAGTACAAAAAGGGGGTCCGATGGGTGAAAGAGGTCATCGTGCTGGACAAGCGCGAACCCCATCCCGACCTGGAAAACCAAAAGGTGTTTGGGCGAAACAAGGAAGCGCCTCATGCGACGTTGATGCCGTTTGCGGATGCCCAAAAGGCCTTGTCCGCCTGCAGGACTGAATCGGTGTTTTATCAATCCCTGAACGGCGACTGGAAGTTCAGCTGGGCCAAACGCCCTGAAGAGCGAGTTAAGTCGTTTTATGAAGAACGGTATGATGTCAGTGATTGGGATTCGATTGATGTGCCCTGCAACTGGGAGATGCGCGGTTATGGGACGGCGCTGTATTCCAATTCCAAATACCCTTTCGTTCCGCATCCGCCTCGGGTGATGGATACGCCGCCGAAAAACTACACGTCCTATGAGGAACGGAATCCCGTAGGTTCGTACCGCCGCACCTTCGATCTGCCGAAGCAGTGGGACGACCGGGAAGTTTTTGTGAATTTCGACGGGGTCCGTTCGGCATTCTACCTGTGGATCAACGGTGAAAAAGTCGGTTACAGCCAGGGTTCCCGTCTTCCGGCGGAGTTCAATATCAGCAAATACCTCAAGCCCGGACGCAACACGATTGCCGCGGAGGTTTACCGTTGGTGCGACGGATCGTATATGGAAGACCAAGACTATTACCGTTTGAGCGGTATTTACCGGGATGTCTATCTCTGGGCCGCTCCCCGTCAGCACATTCGGGATTTTTCCGTCGTAACGGATCTGGATGCCGACTATGTGAATGCCGACCTGAAGGTTCAGGCCAAACTGCACAATTATGGAACTGCGGAAAAAGCCTGCACGATCGGCATGGAGCTGTTCGATGCTGCGGGGAAATCTGTGGGGGGGGACACGGTTGAAACCCAGTCGGTTGCGCCGGGGCGGGAGCGTCCGGTCGACCTCGCAATCGCTTTGACGAATCCACACAAGTGGACCGCAGAAACTCCGCACCTTTACCGTCTGCTGCTGACGTTGAAGGACAGTGACGGCAAGACGCTTGAGATCATCCCGCAGGATGTGGGCTTCCGGGAAGTCGAAATTGTTGACCGGCAACTTTTGGTCAACGGCCAGCCCGTTTATATCAAGGGGGTCAACCGCCACGAGCACAATCCGGAAACCGGCCAGTATGTTACCCG
>JAOZKS010000528.1 GCA_029935255.1 Pontiella sp. | reverse complement strand
GGCGCGTCCGGCGCGGTCGACGGTGTTGGTGAGGTAGCCGAGGCCGTTGTAGAGGTTGGTGACGCCCAACCCGTCAGCATAAACGACGAAATCAAGCCACCCAAGGGCGTTATAGTTGAATCCGGTAATCCGTCCGGTTCCGGTCGAACTGCCTTCCGGCAGGACTTCCAGAGTTTGGAGATTGCCGTAGGCATCGTAATCCGTGTCAAGTACAGGCCCCAGGGCAGGGACGGAGGTGTCGGGATAACCACGAGAATCATAGGTGTATTGCGTGGTATGGCTGTTGGCATTTTGCACCGAGGTGAGCAATCCGCCGGTATAGCCATAGACGGTGTCGTAGCTGTTCGATGCGGTATAAAAGCGCTTGGACATTTTGAGACTGCCGTTCTGATAGGTCATTTCGGTGCGCTCGGCTTCAGCGTTTTCAATGAACGCGGGTAGCATGTAGCTGTAGTTCCAGCCCATAACGGAAAGCGTGTTTTGATTGGTGGTGCTGTAGGCGACCGCCACATTAGTGGGATTGTGCCGCGCGTCATACCGAGTGTAGAAGGAAAAGGATTCCCCTATTTCATGATCAAACTGGGTTTCTTCGGTCTGATCGCCAGCACTGTTGTACCCGTAGTGGATGCCGCGTGTTTCAGTATCAGCATTACCAATGCCCGGCCCGAAGTCATCGGTCAGCATCGAAGTTTTGGAGCTGAAGGCATAACGGTGAAGCAGGTCCAAGCCGCGGGCTTTATACACCACGTCACTTAAGGTGTCGCTACGGTAGGTGACCGAATGCTCAAACCATTTTTCTGCATCGACAGACAGCGTTTTCCCCTTATGTGTGAGCACACCATTGCCATCCGCCTCGTAACCATAGACGTATTCATGCCCGGCGGGATTGGTGCGCTGGGTCAGGATGCCGTCGGTGTATTGGAATGAACGCACATGCTGTTCGGTCCCGACGGTACGAGTTGCAGTTTCAAGCAGGCCATTCGAGTAGGCGTATGCCATGGAAAGTCCACTTCCTGCACTGATGCTTGAAACATGCGTACCAGAATAGGCAAAAGCCAACGCCTGTCCATTATCGTGTTCAGCATGGGTGAGCAGATCATTAGCATAGGTAAAGGTGATACCTCGCCCCCATCCATCCTGATGCCTAATCATGCGCCCAGCACTGTCGAAAATACGTTCGATGCCGCCAGGGAAGTGAATAACCCACTGTCCAGTTGCGTAGGTTATACTTAAGTTCTTAGCTCCAGAAGCCCACCAGACCCCGTCGCCGTCGTTATCCCAAAAACGGGAGGAACTACCATTGGCTTCATAGACCTCGAGCCACGTATTCGTTGCATAGGTTATATTTCCGTCCAAAGACAGCGGGTTACCATGCATATCCTTCAGAGAAAGAATCGGATCGGGGTTTTCTGCACCAATTACCCCATAAGTTTGGTTTTCATTCAGATCAATATAGTATATGGCTCCCGGTTGCTCAATATGGGCATCCACAGGATCTTTGATTGGAGCTCCGTAGTAGAATGCTGGAATAATGGTTAGCACATTGGTTTGAAGAATACTGTTCGTAAAGCTTTGTCCATCAACCAGCAATTGCGTTCCTTCCCATAGATTAACCTTGAAGTTACTGTTCGTAACAGGAGGAACCACTTTGCATATAATTTCGCGCGTTTCGTGTAACCGCCAATCGAGCGAGTGCGACCACCCCGGTCCAACTGGGCTGTTGTAGGTTTCAATGCTATTGTATTGAAAAAGGGGTCAGAAAAAGGGGTCAGTCCTCGGATTTAAGTATTATCTTGTATTCCGCCAGCTTCCCTT
>JAOZKS010000013.1 GCA_029935255.1 Pontiella sp. | reverse complement strand
AATGGCGATCGCCACAAGCCACGAACATGTTTTTCTGCGACGCAATGAACGTGCGAATTTCATCCCCCTCGTGCATGAACCCCTCATTGGCGTGGTTGTCGTTCTTGTTGCTGCGGTCGGGGCCCACAATTGGCGTCGGACTAATCAATATTTTAAACGTGGCATCGGAAGCCCCCACCGTGCGGAAAAACCATTCCTTCTGCTCTTTGCCCCAGATCGTCTTTTCCGGTCCATCGGCCAGCGTGTTGGGGCTACGAAAGTCGCGCCCTTCCACCAGCCAGATTTGCAGATCCTTTCCCCACCGAATGGTGCGATAGTTTTTTTCCAGCACGGGGAAATGTTCCCGGAAAATCTCCAACCCCTGCTGCCAAGTCAGCTCGCCATAATGCTGCTCCGGCCATGCATCGTTCTTTGTGGTGTCGTGGTCGTCCTTTATAAAATAGCTGACCATATTCCGATGGAACCCAACCAAGTTCGGCAGGCCATATACACGCGCCATCTTAAAACGGGCAAACTCTAGGCTGGTAGCATAGGGTTCCGCTTTATCGTAATATTCAATATCTCCCGTATGCACAAAGAAGTCCAAATCAAGCCGCTGCATCTGCGAATAGATTTTATGTCCCTTCGGATCATCGCGCCGCGGGTAGTCCTGCCCGGTCACCACCGCAAATGCGACGGGCTCTCTGGTCTCAGCCATGGGTGCGGTCTTAAAACTACCCGCAAACGAGGTGCCGGTCCGGTCCTCGACCTTGATCAAATAGGTTGTAGAAGGCTCCAGTTCTTCAAGATCAAAGCAGGCCGTAAAATCGCTTCCGGAATCCGCTTTTATCCAATCGCTGGAATGCGGGATTTCACCTTTAATCTGCCAAACAATCCGAACCTCCCCGGGAGCTCCAGGAACCGCGCCCTCCATATCGGCGAGCACCTTCCCTTTTGGTAACTGCATCGATGCCGGAACCACATGCTTCTTCGTCTTTTCAAATCGAACTCCATCCCCGTTGGACACCGGGTTTTGTGTCAGGCGCGTCCAAACCTTGGCTGAATTCTGATCGACCTCGCCAATCTTAATGCCATTCGCAAAATGCGCTTCTACCGAGACACCCAAGGTCAGCAACCCAGCCAAGATTATCCAACATTTCATTCCAGTCCTTTCATTGAAGCCTGATAGACCACCTTCACGGCAACCCCCGATTCCTTTGCCAGCTTGCGGCAATCCTCAATCTCCGGAGACATTGTGATTACTTCGCCATTACGCTTTCCAAACTTGATCCGCACCTCGCCAAATAGAGTCTCCACGGTTTTAAAACTACGTTCCAGCACCGTGCGTTTGGACAAGTGTTCCCGGATTCCAAAGGTGGTCGATTCGCAGAAGATTAAGTCGAGCATCGTTTCACGGTCGGCAGGGAGACACAGCACCGTCAGCAAAATTCCCTGCCGCTGCTTTTTCATAAACACCGGCGTGGTGAACACATCCAGCGCGCCCGCTTCAAACAGTTGATCGAATAGGCATCCCACGAGTTCCGGTGTGGTGTCGTCAAGATTGCATTCCAGAACAAGACATTCATTGGAAGTCGTATCTTCTGATGCCTCGTAAAGGGTTGCCCGCAATAGATTTGGTCGACCATTGAGTTTGCGATGCCCAAAGCTGTAGGCCGTTTTAAACGCGCGGCTTCCCGAGTCAGGAACATCCGTGGTTCGCCAAGTGGAAAGCAATGCCGCGCCCGTCGGTGTCACCAATTCAAACGGCTCATCGGTCTCCTCCACCGGAAACCCTTCAAGCAGGCGGAGCGTGGCCGGCGCAGGATTGGGATAGGTTCCATGGGCGCATTCAATCGTTCCGTTCCCCTGCGGCAGACTGCGAATCGAAACTTGGTCCACGTCCAGTTTATGCAGCGCAAGACAGCAACCGACAATATCAACAATCGAGTCCATCGCCCCGACTTCATGGAAATGTATTTTTTCGATGTCAACTCCATGAATCGCCGCCTCCGCCTCGCCAATGCGTCGAAAAACTTCTGAGGCCCGAACCTTTACCGCATCGGGATGCGTACTGTTTTTAATTAGATCAAGAATCGTACTCAAATGGCGGCCATGGTGATGCCCATGGTCGGGGTCATGATGAGAGTGATGCTCGTGCAGTTCGACCTTTGCGCGGATACCCGTCATCCCCTGCTCGTTTACCGGCTTGGCAACGATTTCAAAGGGATCGACTTTGAGCGATTGCAGTTCCTCGTTCAATTCCTCGACCGAAACGCCAAGTCCAATCAGCGCACCGAGAATCATATCCCCGCTCGCCCCCCCGATACTTTCGAAATGCAGTGTTTGTTTTTTCATAGTTTTATCCAAATTGAACCAATCCTGCTTCGCGTAAACTTAGGAAGTCGGTGTTGGAATTATGTTTACGATGTCCGATCACGATGTGGTCGAGAATCCGGATCCCCATCACCTCGCCCGCGCTAATCAACTGTTTCGTAATCTTGATATCCTCCGACGACGGTGTCGGGTCACCCGACGGATGATTATGCGCAAGAATGATCGCCGCACAGGAATGCTGCAGCGCCTTTTTAAACAGTTCGCGAGGATGCACCAAACTACTGTTGAGCGTGCCTTGGCTAATTTGCTTTGGCTCGCCAATCAACCGGTTCTTCGTATCGAGCATCAGCGCCCAGAAAACTTCATGCTGCAATACCCGCGCGCGTTCGCGCAATACGGCGGCAGCCTGTTCGGGAGTAATCACCACGGGGCGTTCACCAACACTTTCCCGGGTCAACCGCTGCGCCAGCTCAAGAGCCGATTTTAGCAACTGAGCAGTCACCGGACCAATCCCTTTAAACTGCTGGAGATCTTTTGCGGAGGTTCGCGCCAACGCCGTCAGCGACCCATAATGAATCAGCATCTGTTGGGCAAGTTCCGCTACATTCTGTCCGGGCACACCACTCCGGATGAGAATAGCAAGGAGCACCGCATCGGGAACATGTTCCGCGCCCAGCCGATCAAAGGCCTCGCGCGGCTGCATCTGCGCAGGGAGCTCCTGTACACGTAGCGATTGCGGCTTGATGGCGTATTCGAGTTGGATGGATTCGGACATACTTTTCTTCTCGTGCGCAACGCGGTTGGAAACACTCGTCTATTTTCCGGTGCTGCCGAAGCCGCCGGTTCCGCGGGTGGTTTCGGAGAGCTCTTCCACCATCTCATAATAGATCGGGCTACAGTCGCAGGCAACGACCTGGAAGAGGCGCTGGCCTTTTTCTGCGGTGTAGGAGATGTCTTTGATGTTATCGCACATGGCCATAAGTTCGCCGCGATAGCCCCCATCGATGAGGCCAATGGAATTCGCAAGGCGTAACGGGGTCTTGGAAATGCTCGAACGCGGCATGAGATAGTAGGCGCAACCGTCTTCCGGCTCGCAGGCAATGCCGAGCTTGATGGCTTTGGTTTCACCGGGCTCAATGGTGATGTCTTCGAGCACGTAGAGGTCCAACCCGGCATCGCCCTCGTGGAAGTGACCGTGATCGGAGTAGATTTCACGGGCGGTGTCGTTAAGGGGCTTGATTTTTAGATGCATGACATGATTCCTATCGTTAATGATTTAAAAACTTAGGGCACAATATCTTTGCAACGGAAATTCATAAACCACTAATCTCCACTAATTGAGAGAAAGCAAACGGGGCGTGAATCACGAAATGCACGAACCACACGAAACTATACAGGACGTGCTTTCGTGTATTTGGTGTATTTTGAGGTTTACAAAAATTGGAGCAAGGAATGTTGAAGCTGGCCATTTTTGGATCGGGATCGGGGACGAACTGTCAGGCGATTATTAATGCCGTTGAAGCGGGAACACTGAATGCAGAGATCAAGTGCATCCTATCGGATGTGGAGGATGCGGTCATTCTCGAACGCGCCCGAAAGCATAACATTCCAGCGATTTGTTTTAACTGCGCCCCTTTCAAAACCAAGCTCGATGGCGAGGGAGAACGGGTCGTTCTCCAAACCTTGAAGGAGCATGATGTCGATTTTATCGCACTGGCGGGGTTCATGCGAATTGTGAAGGAGGGCCTGCTCAATGCATACGCAGGGCGCATCGTCAATATTCACCCATCCCTGCTTCCGAGCTTTCCAGGTCTCGACAGTGGGAAACAAGCCTTCGACTATGGGGTAAAGATTACCGGATGCACCGTGCATTTTGTGGATTCCGGTATTGATACCGGCGCAATTATCAACCAAAGAATGATCACCATCGAAGATTCCGACACGCTCGCAAGCATGATGGACAAGCTCCACGCCCAAGAGCACATCGCCTATCCGGAAGCCCTGCAATGGATCGCTGACAGGCGGACGACGTTAAAGTAGAACCTGCTTCCAGCCTGTCTCGGGCTGTTGATTTTAAGGCGTTCAAATTTTAACTAAAAAAGCTTGTTCAAATAACAATACAGGATGTAGTATCCACTCCGTCCCAAACGGGAGGGTACTACCTTATGTTCTTTTTTCACTCGGGGTATGGTGACTGAGACGGAGTGATGACCTTCGGATTAATAAATCATCAGTACATACGAGGAGAGGTGAAAAAGATGAAAAGTAAGTCTGTTTGCAAAATAATACGCGGCATGCTCTGTTGTTGTGTATTGCCATTGGTCTTGGTCAATGAAGCTAAAGCCGATGGCACAGAACAACTCGGTCTACCGAGCATTCCCATTGCCCCCGGCTCACACATATTGGTCGAGGGTACAGGTTTGAAAGATGCCCAACCGGGTGCCATTTCTATTGCGATACCCGCAGATGCTACCATTGCCCAGATCTTGCTATACTGGACAGGTCGATCCATAGACGTCGACCCTGGCGATAACGACACCATTCAGGTTAATGGCATGGATGTAACGGGACCGCGTATTGGAGGACCCACGCCAGCGGACGTTTACCCCAGCAATACCTATCGAGCCGATATCACGGAAATCGGCATCAGTCAAAGTTGGATTCTAGCCGGCCAGACAAATGTTCTTTCTGTGAGCGGGCTGGATTTCGCTTACGAAAACGACGGAGCAGCGGTAGTGGTCATCCTGGACGATGGGAGCATGGTCAACCTCCAAATCATGGATGGAAATGATTTTGCCTACCTACCCCAGCCGTACGACCTTCAAACTATGCCGGTAGATTTTTCCTTTGCACCATCTGCCGATCCCCGATTGGGCTCTCTGTGGTTGATCGTCACCGATATTGACGTCCCACGGCCTGCCGCAGTTGATATTACCGTGGACGGGGTTACCACCAGGCTTGATGATGTGCTTCAGGACAACGAAGGCGACTACCTCGACGTAATCGAACTGGAAGTACTAATTCCAGCAGGTGCCACCAATGTCACCGTGCAATTATTCTCCATTGATGACGGTTCCGGTCTGGAACCAGCCTCACTGGCATGGACCTTCGTGGCGTGGAAACTTCCTGAACCGGATACTCGGGGATGCACCTATACCATTGGTTTCTGGAAAAACCACCCCTATGATTGGCCTACGGATAATCTAAGCCTCTATACCGGGCATGAAGCTATGATGATTCTTTGGACACCGCCCAAGAAAGGTAATGCGTATATCATCCTCGCCCATCAATACATCGGAGCCGAACTTAATGTGGTGAACGGCACCTCGATCCCTGATGAGGCGCTCGATGCATGGCTTAGTGCACAGGAGCTCCTCGAATACTATCAGAGTGAGGGGAATATTCCCAAAAAGTCTCCGGACAGGGCTTTGGCGATTGACTTGGCCGGCATACTGGATGACTACAACAACGGCATCATTGGTCCGGGCCATTGTGATTAAAGCTGATAAGTAATCGCTTTACTGACGGGTCGGGGCTCTCGCCCCGGCAGGCGGTAAGGATAAGCCATGACCCCTTGCAGATAAAATCTGCAGGGGGTCTTTTTTTGGCTCTTCCATAGATCACCCTGTCTACATCATACCAACAGGTGGTCTTCTTCGGGTTCGTGATCGCGGGCGAGCTTAGACTCTTTCCACGGGAAGCGCATAAGAAGCAAGGAGATGACAAGCGCGGCGAGCAACCAACCAACCCCAACGAAAAGCAATGCCCTGGTGGAGAAGCCTTCATAGTTTTCACTAAATTCGCTGCAGAGTGCAAAACCAATCACGACGATCAAGATTGCAGGTGTGATAAATTTAATCAGCACCTCCCAGACTTTGTGCAATTTAACCCCTCCCGCCTGATCAACATGCTTGCGAGCCATGGAGGCCTTGAGCACCCAGCCAACTAAAAGGCATTCAACAATGCCGCCGGTGACAAGGCCATAGTTGTTTACGAAGTGATCAACAATATCCAAAATGTGCGCACCTGCCCGCGTTGTGAATATGACACTTCCCAGACAACCAATCAGGCAGACCACCGAGACGGTTTTCTTGCGGCTGAAGCTAAACTTGTCGATGAGCGAGCAGCAAAAGGCCTCAACCAACGAAATGGCGGAGGAAAGCCCGGCCATGATCAGCATCAGAAAAAAGAGCAGTCCAAAAATGGTTTGTCCAGAGGGGAGTTGATTGATGGCCTCTGGATACACCACAAATGCAAGTCCTGCCCCGGCGGTTATTGCTTCATCGAAAGGAACACCTTTGGAGAGCGCCATAAAGCCGATGGTCCCGAACACGGCAAAACCGGTAATGAAGGAGTAGAGACAATTGAGGACCGAGGTGATGAGCGCGTTACCGACAATATCCGTCTTTTTCGGCAGGTAGCTGGCATAGGTAATCATGATACCGAAGCCAAGCGAGAGGGTGAAAAAGATTTGTCCGAAGGCCGCGACCCACACCTTGCTTCCAGCAAGCGTTAATGGATTTATTTTGACCCAGTCCGCTGAAAGATAGTGTGTTTTTATGGCCTCCCAGGCACCCTCCAGCCTTAGCGACCAGCCAACCAGAATCAGGGTGAGCACCACCAGCAACGGCATGAAGATCATGCTGGCTTTTTCAATGCCGTGGTTGATCTCGCGATAGCAGATGGCCCAGCTGATGACCCACGTCAGAACGGTTCCTGCCAGAATGGGCCATCGGATGCCGCCGAGTTGGAACGGGCCTTCGCTGCGCTGTAGGAATTCCTGAATGAAAAATGCGCCGGTGTCTGCTCCCCATGCCTGGGTGAAGGAAAAAACAAAATAGTTCATGCACCAACCGATGACGGCGGCATAGAAAAGGGTAATGCCAAAAAAGGCGACCACCGGCATCCACCAGCCGATGGTTTCCCAGCGTCGGTCAATACGGGCGAAGGCGAGAGGGGGGGAGGCTTTTTCGCGATGGCCGAGGACATACTCGACAATCATCAATGGAATGCCCGCAAGCACCAGCGCAACGGCATAGGGAACTAGAAATGCTCCGCCACCGTTTTCGTAGGCCATGTAGCCAAAGCGCCAAATATTTCCAAGCCCGACCGCCGAGCCAATGGCGGCCAGCAGAAATCCGGCCTTGCTTCCCCACAGACTTCGCTTCGCCATGATCCGAGCCTGCTAGTTGCGGTGACGGAAGGTGATGCGGCCTTTTTCCAGATCGTACGGGGAAATTTCGATGGTGACCTTATCACCTACGGCAATACGGATGAAGTGCTTGCGCATCTTGCCCGAGATATGCGCCAGAACTTCATGCCCATTCTCCAATTCGACACGGTACATCGTTGCCGGCAGTACTTTCTTCACAACGCCTTCCGCCTCGATTACATCCTCTTTAGCCATGGAACTTCCTCCTGAAAATTACGAAAAGAGCATGCTACACAGAAAAAAGGGCTTTGCAACCGTTAACCGACGATGGATCTCAATGCGCGATAACCGAGGGTCGTTTCTCGATCAGTTGTTCAACCACCGATGGATCGGCCAAGGTCGAAATATCACCGAGGTCTTCGGTTTCCATACTCGCGATCTTGCGCAAAATCCGACGCATGATCTTTCCGGATCGTGTTTTTGGCAATCCCGGCGCAATGAGGATCTGGTCGGGTACGGCAATCGGACCGATATGCGTGCGCACTTCGTTACGCAGTTCGCCGATGAGCTCGGGAAATAGGCCCCCTCGCTAACGCGAGCAGGTGGGGCAACAATTTGTGGTGCGTTCGATTGATCTGCCATTCGATAATCCTCCATGCTTAAAACAAGGAATCATTATAAATGCGATCATGATTCAGGTAAATGTATTTTTTAGGCTCCGAGTTTCCCGCACAGGCAAATTTGCGGGAATGGCATTTTCAGACGGCTTCGCCGCGCAGGGAGATTTTCCGTTTATAGAGATTAATGTAGCGGTTAATCCGTGTGACCAGATCTTTCTGTTTATTGCTTTTTGCAATTTTAAGCGCCTTCTTCGCCCATTCGCTGGCTTCGGTGAAGTGCTGAAGCTCAGCATAGGCTGCACTGATGAGAACCAGGGTCAGCGCATCGCTTTGCCCGGTAACATCCAGTAGTTTCTGGGCGTATTCGAGGGATTCATGGCCGTTGCGTTCATCCGGATTTTCATCCGTTGCTAAAATCAGGATGACCTCCCGCAAGGCGGTGGTATCGCGCGGATTAACATGCAGTTTCTTCCGGGCCTTTTCACTTTTCGAAGCATTTTCTTCCTGCTCGACATCGAAGTCGACATCCTCAAGGGCAACGAGTTTAAGGTCGAGCTCGATTTTTTCTTCAGCGAATTTTTTCTGAAGGAAGGGTTTATCGATGGCGTTGCCATATGCCTCTTCCGGTGTAATGATGCCGCGCTTAACGAGGCTCAGCAAGTCGTCGGCAAAGGTGCACATGCCCACATTTCGACCGGTCTGCATGAGGGATGGAATTTGGTGGGTTTTCCCCTCGCGGATATTGGCGGCTACTGCGGGGGTGACGACGAGAATTTCGGCGGAGGCAATACGACCGCCCCCGATGCGACGGCAAAGGGTCTGGGCAATCACACCCTTGAGCGAATCGGCAAGCATGGTACGGATCTGATTCTGGCGATCCGCCGGAAATTTATCGATAATACGATCGACCGTCGTTGCGGCGGTATTGGTGTGCAACGTTCCAAAAACCAAGTGACCGGTCTCGGCGGTTTCAATGGCAATCTCCATGGTTTCCAGGTCGCGCATCTCGCCGACCAGCACGATATCGGGATCTTCCCGCAAGGCCGCCCGCAGGGCATTGGAAAAACTTTTGGTATGCACATGTACTTCTCGCTGGTTGACGAGGCAACCCATCGAACGGTGTTTGAATTCGACCGGATCTTCAATCGTGATCAAATGCTGGCGACGCGTGCGGTTGATCAAGTCGACCATTGCGGCAAGTGTGGTGGACTTTCCACTTCCAGTCGGGCCGGTCACAATCACCAGGCCTTTGTTCAAAAAGCAAAATGCTCTGATTCCTTCAGGAATATTTAGTTCCTCAAAGGTGGGAATACGCGATGGGATTTGGCGCATAACGCAACCAATTCCTTCATGGTCCAGAAAAATATTGACGCGGAAGCGTGCCGTGCCCGGTAGCTCGTAGGCAAAGTCGGTATCCCACTCTTCTTCCAATTCCTGAATATTTCTCTCGGGGGTAAACTCGAAGAGGAGTTCTTTCAGTTCCTCGTCGGTTAGCTTTTCCGTACCACGCTGAAAATGCATGTCGCCATCAACGCGAAAACAAGGTTGATGATTGGTGGACAGGTGAATATCACTGGCCCCTTGTTCCAGCATTTCTTCAAGGTATTGATCGATTTTCTTCATATTTATTAAAACCCCCATTATGCAGAACGAAGAAAGCACGTATTGTGCCATCAGTCCCCTTACCCTGATTTATGCCCCATTAGTCTTGTTGGTTAATCTCCTGCTGGATGGTCCGACTGAGACTGCGCCAGTCCAGCGGCTTGGCCATGAAGGCCGTATGGCCCAGTTCTTGCAAGTTCTCACCTTCAACCTTCTCCATATACCCGCTGCACAGGATGCTCGGTAATCCGGGATGGAGGCGCAAACATTCGCTGATCAATTCATGGCCGTTCATTTCCGGCATGCTGTAATCGGAAACGAGCGCATCGAACCCGGTCGGTTGCTGCTGGAAAATATCGAATGCCCGCTTGCCGTTGGTGGCCGTTATTACGGTATAGCCAAACGATTCAAGAATCTCACGCCCCATCGAGAGCACGGTATCATCATCGTCAACAAACAAAATCCGGCCGAACCCTTCGGGCGTGGACATTTCAATGGCATGTTGTTTTTCTTCGGCACTGTTGATCAGTAATGGAAGGTAGATCGTGAAGGTGGTTCCCTGCCCAAGCTCGCTCTCGACCGAAATATGGCCATTATGCTTGCGAATAATTCCATGCACGATGGAAAGACCAAAGCCCGTCCCCTCTCCCTTTTTCTTCGTCGTGTAGTAGGGCTCAAAAATCCGGTCCATAATTTCAGGACTCATACCGCAACCCGTATCACTCACCGTCATGCAGACGTACAGGCCGGGCTCCAGATCGACGAGGCCCTTTCCATCTTTCAGCCCAAGGGTCTCCACCTGCTTGAGCGTCACACCCAGCGTACCCCCCTTGTCCCCCAAGGCGTGCACCGCATTCGTACAAAGGTTCACCATCACCTGCTGAACTTGCGTGGTATCCCCGAAAATCGCCCCGCAATCTTCATCCACCTCGGTCTCCATGGTGATATTCGACTTAACCGTCGTTTTAACCATGCTGAGTGAATCATCGATCACCGGCTGCAACAAAACCGGATGGAAGGCCTGCTCCTCCTGACGACTGAATGTGAGGATTTGCCGAACCAGCTTGGTCGCCCGATCCCCCGCTTTGAGGACCTCCCCAAGATAGCCATAGGTTTTACTCTGTTCGTCCACGGTGTTCATGCAAAGGGCAATGTAGCCGAGAATGGCCGTCAAAATATTATTAAAGTCGTGCGCAACCCCACCCGCCAACTCACCAATGGCATTCATCTTCTGGGTTTGGCGCAGTTGCTTTTCGATCGCCAGCTCTTGGGTAATATCGCGACTGATCGCAACATAGCTCACCAACTGATCCTGATCATCGCGAATGGGGTAAATGATGGCTTCCGCATCGAAAATGCTTCCGTCTTTTTTTCGATTCGAAATACGGCCCTCCCACATGTTTCCTGCCGAAATGATGTCTATAAGTTTCTGATAGAATTCATCATCATGCTTGCCGCTCTTGAGTATGTGCGGGTTCTTTCCCAGCACCTCATCCGAGGCATAACCCGTTGTGGTCTCGAACGCCGCATTGGTATAGAGAATCTCGCCACCAACGTCAGTGATCATAATGGACTCGGTCGACTGCTCAACCACGACCGCCAAACGCTTAACCTCCTGCTCCATCTGAATACGCTTCGTGAGGTCCCGACTGATTCCAACCATCCCCGTCGATCCGGCGGCCGAATCCAGATAGGGCGTTTTTAATGTACTGTGATAGACCTTCCGGCCATCTGCACCGGAATCCCACCCCTCCGTTTCCACAGGCACCCCATTTGCCAATACGCGCAGATCTTCCATTTGTGAGGTTTGGGCTGTATCTGATGGCAGAACATCATTGCTTGCTCGGTTTATGATTTCGCTTTCTTCCTTACCCACAAACTCGGCATAGGCCTTGTTGCAACCCAGATAGAGTCCGCGGTTGTCCTTGAAGTAGATGGGATCAGGGATCGAGTCGATCAGGCAATGGAGCAGCGCATGCTGTTCGACCAAGCGGCGTCCCACTTGAATACGGGCCAACAGCTCACCGCTATCGAAAGGCTTTTTGATAAAATCATCGGCGCCCGCAGCAAAACCTTCAAGCACTTCGTCCTTCCCGCTCTTCGCGGTAAGCAGAATGACGTAGAGCGGAGATGCGGTGTCGATTTCGCGAATCTTACGGCAGAGTTCAATGCCGCTCAGCCCCGGCATCATCCAATCAATCAGCGCTAGTTTTGGCGGCTCGGCTTGTTGAAGAAGCTCCCAAGCCGTGTCGCCATTTTCTGCGGTTAGCACATCATAGCCTGCCTTCGTGAGCGTTTTCTTGAGCAAGGTTCGGGAAAACGCATTATCCTCAGCAATCAAAATTTTCATTAAACAGTCTCCAGTGGAGGGGGGTTGGGAGAACTCCACAGGAGCGGATAGTGGCAAATCGCCGCCGCAGGTTCAATGGTTTTCCCTTATGGGGTATGTAAACAAAACGCACCGGCAAGTCATATGGCCGATGCGCTGAATTTTTCAAAAGGGTGAATGGGCTCACCTACATATGGTCCGTATCGTCGACCACTTCCTTAACCTCCGGAACTCGTTCCTTCAGCAGGCTTTCAATACCGTTCTTCATGGTCATCCGTGCACCGGGGCATCCTTTGCATCCGCCTTCAAGTTCAACAAAAACCACCCCATGCTCAACTTTTGTGACGGTTCCCCCGCCGCCATGCGACGCCAGAGCCGGAGCAACCTCCTCGGCCATTACCACATTAACTGCTTCCAAAATTTCTTGATCGGTCATGATTGATTCCTTTTGTTTGACATGAATTTGACAACGCTATGCTTAATCCCTACTACTTTTGTTTTCGTATAACAAGCATAGGGGCAGGTATTTCATGGCAAAATATATTCTTACCATACTAAAGGGCGCACTAATGGGTGCCGCCAATGTAATCCCCGGTGTTTCCGGCGGAACCATGGCCTTGCTGACCGGCATCTTCGAGAAGCTCATTAACTCCATAAAGGCGTTCGACCTGCACGCACTCAAGTTGGCCTCAAAATTCCAATTCAGGGAACTTTTCAAGCACATCGACTTCCTCTTTCTTTCAGCCATTGGCATTGGCGTAATCGCCAGCATCCTGACCTTCGCCCGGGTGCTTGAATATCTTTTCGAACACCACGCCATCCACGTGTGGGCCTTTTTCTTCGGCCTCATATTGGCCTCGGTCTACTTTGTCGGGAAAAAGATCAAACAGCGCAGTGGATCAGTGCTCGCCCTTTTCCTCATCGGCACAGCCATCGCAGCTAGCATTGCATTTCTAGAGCCCGCAGAAGAAAATGCATCCATCCCCTACCTGCTCGTGTGCGGAGCCATTGCCATGTGCAGCATGATTTTGCCCGGACTCTCCGGATCCTATGTCCTGCTGCTCATGGGCAACTACCAACTGGTCATGATCAAATCCGTCTCCAACTTTGATCTCGGCGTGCTCATTCCCGTCGGGATCGGCGCGGCCGCAGGACTGGCGGTATTTGCCCGGTTGCTCGCATGGATCTTTAAAAAGTTCCACGATCAAACCATTGCCATATTAACGGGTTTCATTTTCGGGTCGCTCTGTATCCTCTGGCCGTGGAAGACCGAGATTACCGAGATCTTTGGCGAAAAGATCAAAGTGATTGGCTACACCTATGCCCTGCCCGACCCCAACATCGAAACCGCCCTTGCCATTTTCCTCATGATCGTCGGAGTTGCGGCCATCGCAGGGGTTGAAACGCTGGCTGGAAGGAAGAATACGGATCAGCCTACTTGATTGCACGGCAATCAGGAAAATGCTCCACCACCGTCCGCATCAAAAACCAGGCATCCCGAACGGGCGCCACATGGCTTTGTCCTCTCCCACCCTTGTTATACAGGGTTGAAATGCGTACAGAATCAACGCGGATATGGCGCAACGCCGCATGGATCAAAATATCGAACTCGAAGGCAAAGCGCTTCTCGTTGCTCATGATAAACGGAAGCACATCGGCGCGATAGAATCGAAATCCGCAAGGTGGATCGGCTACATAGATCTTTGTCAGGCGGTTCAGCACCCAGCACATGAAACGGTTGGTCCATCTTCTTAAAAAAGGCATTCCCGCTGTATCCGCCATGCGATTGCCAATCAAGATGGGAATATGCGTCCGTTTGTAGGCATCGAGAAAACGGGGGATTTCGCGAGGATCGTGCTGACCATCTCCATCCACCACAACCACCGCATCGCAATCACGCTCCCGAAGCAGTTCAAATCCCCGCATCAACGAAGCACCCTTGCCTAGGTTCACTGGATTCCGCAGCACATGAGCCCCGGCCAGCTCAGCCAGTTCAGCCGTGCCATCGGTCGAACCATCATCCACCACAACCACGTTGCCGGGCGACTGCTCCAGAGAAGACCGCACAACGGCCTCTATATGTTGCGCCTCGTTGTACGCACAAATCAACACCCCGAGCCGTTCAATCCTCTTTGCGTTGTTGAGCGCTCCCATTGGAATTCTCCTACGGCTTGACCGTAATCATCTTATCCGCACGGTAGGAAGAACGAACCAGCGGCCCGGATGCGACCGCCTCGAATCCGAACTTGTAGGCCATCGCCTCGAACTCTTCAAACTCCTTCGGCGTAACAAACCGCTTCGTATGGGCATGTTCCCGGGTAGGTGCCATATACTGGCCAATGGTCAGCAACCGCACACCGTGGGCGTAGATATCTTCCAAAGTTTGAACAACTTCCTCATTGGTTTCGCCCAACCCCAGCATGATTCCTGTTTTCACCTTGATCGAGCGATCCCCGTATTCCGAAGCCATTTTCAAGACCGACAGCGAGCGCTCATAGGTTGCCCCCGAGCGGATGGAGCGTTGCAAACGCTTTACCGTTTCCATGTTGTGGTTGAAAACCAACGGCCCGGCATCGAGCACCTTATAAAGGGACTCCCTGCGTCCCCAGAAATCCGGAGTAAGCACTTCGACCGTCACGCCGGGCACACGCGCCTTCACCGCCGTTATGGTTTGGGCAAAAATCTCTGCGCCGCCATCGAGCACATCGTCGCGCGTGACACTGGTGATGACCACATGCTTAAGCTTCATTTTTTCAATCGCATCGGCCACACGTTGTGGCTCTTCCAAATCCAACCCATCCGGTTTCCCCGTCGCAATCGAACAGAAGCGGCAATCGCGCGTGCAGATGTTTCCAAGAATCATGACCGTGGCCGTGCCATGGTTCCAACACTCATGGCGATTGGGGCACTTGGCATCTTCGCACACCGTATGCAAACCGTTCTTTTTCAAAGCCGTTTGCGTCTCCGCATAAGACGCATCCGTCTGGATCGGTCGACGCAGCCACTCCGGCAACCTAGCAGGTTTTTCATCAACTGCAGTACTCATCCACATCCCTCCTGTGTGCGGCATTAGCCGCGCAGCATTTCGATCATCTTCGTCAGTTTTTCGCTTTTACCAATCAGTTCTTCCTGACGGTTTTCCTGAACGGCCACCACATCCTTAGGAGCCCGGCTGACGAAGTTCTCGTTCGAAAGTTTTTTCTTCACGTTGGCCAAATGCCCAACCACCTCATCAAGCTCCACAGAGAGCTTCATGATTTCAGCATCCACATCAACCAACCCTTCGATGGACATGTAGACCGTGCCGAGCGTACTGATCCCACTAGGCATTGCGCCCGCCGGTGCGAAGGCGACATCCACCGTGATCGCTTCCGCCTTCAGCAGCGCCATAATGGATGCCTTGTCGGTCTCGATCTGTTCGGCGTAGGTTTTATTCGATGGCCTGACATTGAATACGGCAGTCTGCTTGTTGGTCAGGTTATACTCGGATCGAAGGATGCGGCCGACTCGGATCAGGTCGTGCTTACCGTCCACATACTCGACCACCTTTGGATCGATTCCATCCGACGAAACCTTTTCGGGCCACGCCGCCAGCATGATGGTTTCCTCCGAGTGATTATACTCCATACCGTGCCACAACTCTTCGGTTAAGAAAGGCATGAACGGATGCAGCAGGCGCAGTGCTGTCGAGAAGGCGTGGTGCATCACCTGCAACGTATGCTTCTTCTCCTCCGGCGATCCGTTGAAGAGGATCGGCTTGGCATACTCGATATACCAATCGCAATAGCTGTGCCAAAAGAAATCATAGAGCACAACCGTTGCATCATTGAAGCGGTAGCGTTCAAGATTATCGTTGGTCGAGGAAATCGCTTCATTAAGCTTGGCCAGCAAGTGCTGGTCGTCCGGACTGAGGCGGGCAGGATCGAAGGCCAGATCCTTCACATCGAATCCTTCCGAATGCATCTCCATAAAGCGCGCGGCATTCCAGATCTTCGTGCCGAAGTTGCGCCCGATTTCAAACTTTTCATCGGAGATATAAACATCCTGCCCCGTCGCAGTAATCATCAGCAACGAAAAGCGCAACGCATCGGAACTATACTTCTCGATGATGTCGAGCGGGTCGATGGAATTACCTAAACTCTTCGACATCTTCCGCCCCTGATCGTCGCGCACCGTACCGTGGATGTAGACCGTATCGAACGGGATATCATCCATGATTTCGAGACCCGACATCACCATGCGCGCCACCCAGAAAAAGATAATCTCATTCCCGGTAACCAGTGTCTTCGACGGGTAGTAAAACTTTAGGTCATCACTCGTTCCCGGCCAGCCGAAAACGCTGAACGGCCAGAGCCACGACGAGAACCATGTATCCAGCACATCCTCGTCCTGCCGAACCTGGGTGGATGCACATTTCGGACACGCCGTCTCGATCACCTTCGAGGCCCATTCGTGATTACAGTCGTCACAATAGAAGATCGGAATTCGATGTCCCCACCAGATTTGGCGCGAGATGCACCAGTCGCGGATATTTTCCATCCAGCCCATGTACGTCTTGCTCCAATGTTCCGGAACAAACTTGATTCGACCATCGTTCACCGCCTCGATCGCCGGACGCGCCAGCGGCTTCATCTTCACGAACCACTGCGGAGAAAGACGGGGTTCGATAACGGTTTCACAGCGATAGCAATGCCCTACCGCGTGTTGGTGCACATCGACCTTCTCCACCAATCCCCCCGCCTTGAGATCATCCATCAACTGCTTGCGGCATTCAAATCGATCCATCCCCTCGTATGGCCCGGCATTTTTGTTCATAAGGCCATCGTCCGTCATCACATTGATCTGCGGAAGATCATGGCGCTGGCCCATTTCAAAATCGTTCGGGTCGTGCGCCGGCGTAATCTTAACCAACCCCGTTCCAAACTCGGGATCAACATAGTCGTCGGCAACAATCGGAATCTCACGATTGGTGATCGGTAGCACCACCGTCTTTCCGATTAAATTCTTGTAGCGCTCGTCGCGCGGATTCACGGCCACCGCCGTGTCGCCCAGCAGAGTCTCGGGACGGGTTGTTGCAACCACCAGCTTTCGCTTTTCGCCCTTCACGGCGTAGCGCAGATGGTACAGCGCGCCTTCGACATCAACGTGTTCGCTCTCCTCGTCGGAGAGCGCGGTCTGGCAGCGCGGACACCAGTTAATGATCCGGTTTCCCCGATAGATCAGATCCTTATCGTAGAGACGGCAGAACATTTCCAGCACAGCGTCGCTAAGCCCTTCGTCCATCGTAAAGCGTTCGCGCTCCCAATCACAGGAAGCCCCTAGCTTCTTGAGTTGGTTCTGGATCGTTCCACCGTATTGCTCCTTCCACTCCCAGACGCGTTCGATAAATTTTTCGCGGCCCAGATCGTCGCGGGTTTTGCCCTCTTTTTTCAGCGCACGCTCCACCACATTCTGCGTGGCGATTCCCGCGTGATCCATCCCCGGAACCCAAGTTGTATTCTTGCCCTTCATCCGCGCAACGCGGGTGAGCACATCCTGGATATTATTGTTAAGCGCGTGGCCCATATGCAGGATGCCCGTCACATTCGGCGGAGGGATCACAATACAGAACGGGTCGCCCCCATTCGCGCTATCGCCATGGAACCGGCCATCCGCCATCCACTGTTGATACCACTTTTCCTCAACATCCTTCGCTTCGTATTTTTTCGCTAACTCTGCCATAGGTTTCATCCGCCATTCGTAATTCGTAAAAATCCAGAGAGAAATCATCCAACGTACCACGTAAGACAAATTACGCATTACGTCTTACTCGTTACTTCTCCTCGTCAAGGAACAGCTTGTATTCCACGCCGTCAACAAGGGCTTCCCACGAGGCTTCGATAATATTTTCCGACACCCCGACCGTGCTCCATGAACTTTCACCATCGGAAGTCTCGACCACCACGCGCGTCTTCGCCCCCGTCGCCTCCTCGGGATCGAGGATGCTCACGCGATAGTCTGCCAGGTGCACATGATCAATCTCCGGATAGAAATTATGCAACGCGCGGCGCAACGCCATATTGAGCGCATCAACCGGGCCATCACCCTCGCCGACAGTAAAGGTCCGCTCACCGTTCACCTTGAGCTTGATCGTTGCTTCCGAAAGACAAGATTCATCCTTGCTGCGCTTTTCAACAATCACGCGGAACCCTTCGAGTTCGAAGAAACTCTTATGTTCTTTCAGCACCTTTTTAATCAACATTTTAAACGAAGCGTCGGCCGTTTCGTAGACATAGCCGCTCTTCTCCATCTTTTCCAGCGTCTGGAGAATTTCGCGAACTTCAGGTGACTTGCGGTCAATGTTATCAAGTCCCATTTCGAGCAGTTTATCCATCACGTTGCTTGCGCCCGAAAGCTCGGAGATCAGGATACGGCGTTTGTTTCCCACCGAATCCGGGGAAACGTGCTCAAAGCTATGCGAAACCTTGCGAACCCCGTCGACATGCATACCCGCCTTGTGCGCAAAGGCACTATCACCCACAAACGCCGCACGTTGATTGTCGCGAAGACTCGCCTGTTCATTCACGAATTTAGAAAGCTGTTTCAAGCCGGTGAGCTTCGACTCGTCAGCAAGACAGGTCCGGTCCGTTTTCATGATTAGATTCGCCACCATTGAAACCAGATTGCAATTTCCGCAACGTTCGCCGAAGCCATTGATCGTACCCTGCACCTGCACCGCCCCCGCCCGAACCGACTCCATTGCATTCGCAACCGCCGTTTCGGAATC
>JAOZKS010000527.1 GCA_029935255.1 Pontiella sp. | reverse complement strand
GTCTCCTGCTTTTCCTCAAGCATGCGGTCGATCTTTTCTTCGAGGGTGCCGGAGGGGATGAATTTGTGCACGAGCACGTTGTTTTTCTGGCCGATGCGGAAAGCGCGGTCGGTGGCTTGATTTTTGGAAATAGACTTGCGCCAGTCTGAAATCGTGCTATTTATTGTCAAACCAAAAGGTATCAAACCAAAAGGAACAATATGAACCCTTTTAAATATGGTCAGGTCGTAAGCGGAGTGGACTTCTGTCCTCGCCCTGAGACGCAAAAACAACTCGCGAATTATATACAATCGGGTCAAAATGTTGTGGTCTATGGGGAGCGACGTATTGGAAAGACCTCTCTTATCTATGAAACGCTGACGAATGCAAGTAAGCGGAGAATGTTGCATATTGATCTGATGGATGTGAAGTCGCTCGAAGATCTCCATGCTCGAATGGCCAAGGCCATCCTCTCTATGGAGCAACGTTCCGGTTCGTTAGAAAAAATATTCTCGCTGCTGGCAGGTCTTCGTCCGGTTCTTGCAATGGATCCATATACAGGGCAGCCCACGTTCTCCATTGATGCTCCGGCAAAGACCACCCCGAATTCCATTGAGGGCTTGTTGGATCTCATTGAAACGCTGAATCAAAAAAAGCCGCTCGCCGTTTTCATCGACGAATTTCAGGACATCCTCAACCTTCCGGATGCGAATCACACCTTCGCTTTGCTCAGAAGCAAAATACAGTTTCATCAGGAGATTCCCTATCTCTTCGCCGGAAGCATCCGAAATGCAATGTGGGATATCTTCACCAACCCCGACAACGCATTCTACAAATCGGCACTTCCGATGGAGGTGGGTGCATTAAATCGAGATCTGTTTTCCGACTTTTTGCTCCATAAATTTGAAGCGGGTGGGCGGCGGATTACATCGGAATTGTTCGAAGAGATCTTTGAACTGACAGACCAGGTCGCGGGAGATGTTCAGGAGTTGTGTGGTGCGCTGTGGGAAACGAGCGCGGCCGGGGATGGGTTGGATGAATCTGCCGTAGGGGACGCGTTAGAGCGCATCTACGCTCAGGAGGCAAAAGGATATGAAAGCTGCATGGTGCTTTTGACGGCCTTGCAGGTTAAATGTTTGGTCGGATTGGCCCGAGTGGGCGGTGAAGCTCCCTTCTCTGCAAGGTTCTTGCAGGAAGCTGGAATTGCCACCTCGGCCTCTATCACCAAAACGCTAAACCGCCTCATGAAATTGAAAATCATCTTCAAGCATGAGCAGGGCTATCGCTTCACCAATCCGTTTTTTAAAAATTGGCTCCTCTGGAAAAACATCTGATCTAAATATTTTCCAGATCGAGGCTGATCAGATTCAACAAGTCCTCATCGGACATTTCCGTGAACGATTTTTCGGCACCGCCGGAGAGGATCTGGTCGGCGGTCTCCTGCTTTTCCTCAAGCATGCGGTCGATCTTTTCTTCGAGGGTGCCGGAGGTGATGAACTTGTGCACGAGCACGTTTTTCTTTTGTCCAATGCGGAAGGCGCGGTCGGTGGCTTGGTTTTCAACGGCGGGGTTCCACCAGCGGTCGAAGTGGATGACGTGCGAGGCGGCGGTGAGGTTGAGGCCGGTGCCACCCGCCTTGATGGAAAGGACAAAGAAGGGTGGCCCGTCTTCGCGTTGGAAGTCGTCGACCATTTGCTGTCGCTTTTTGACGGGCGTTCCGCCGTGCAGCACGAGGCCGTTGCGCCCGAAAACCTCAGCGAGACAGTCGGCCAGCGGCTCGGTGATTTCGCGGAACTGCGTGAAGACGAGCACCTTTTCGCCGCGCGATTCAATCTCGG
>JAOZKS010000526.1 GCA_029935255.1 Pontiella sp. | reverse complement strand
AGGATATTTCGTCTATCGATGGCTTAACGTATGCCACGTTGGATAAGAAGGAGGTTCGGGGAACGGTTGAGAAGTTCGATGTGATCCTCACCGGTGTCACACTCATGCTTGTCGTCGGTATGTATCTCTATTTCAGCTTCTGGCTCATGTAAGTCATTTGTGTTTTAATTTTAATCACAGGAGAAAATTCATGAAGAAACAACAACTCTGGTTTGTAACAGGTAGTCAGCATCTCTACGGACCTAAGACGCTCGAACAGGTTGCTGCCGATTCCAAAGAAATCGCTGCGGCGCTTAATATCGATTCAAACCTTCCGGTCGATGTCGTCTGGAAGCCGACCGTTAAAACGCCCGACGAAGTCTATGCGATGTGTCGCGACGCCAATGCGAACGACAATTGCATTGGCCTCATCACCTGGATGCATACCTTTAGCCCGGCCAAGATGTGGATTGCTGGGCTGACTGCGCTGAAGAAACCGTTCGTTCATTTGCATACGCAATTCGGCCGCGACATTCCGTGGTCGGAAATCGACATGGATTTCATGAACCTCAATCAGTCCGCGCATGGCGGCCGCGAGTTTGGTTTCATTTGTTCCAGACTACGGAAAAATCGAACGGTTGTCGTCGGCCACTGGGAAGATTCCGACGTGCGTGAAGAACTGGGCGTTTGGGCGCGAGTTGCCAAAGGGTGGAATGAATCACAAAACCTCAAAGTCGCTCGATTCGGCGATAATATGCGCGAAGTGGCCGTAACCGAAGGCGACAAGGTGGAGGCACAGATCCAGTTCGGCTATGCCGTCAATGGATATGGCATGGGCGATTTGAAAGCCTTTGTGGACAAGGTAACGGAATCCCAGATCGAAGAGCTCATGGCGGAATACAACACATTGTATACCTTGCATCCCAGTGCGTTGGTAGATCATGTTCGCGAACAGGCACGGATTGAAATTGGGATGCGGACATTTCTCGAAGAGGGCGGGTTCGGGGCGTTCACCACGACCTTTGAGAATCTGCACGGATTGAAGCAACTTCCTGGGTTGGCGGTTCAGCGCCTGATGGGAATGGGGTACGGCTTTGGGGCTGAAGGCGACTGGAAAACAGCGGCGATGACCCGCATCATGAAAGTGATGGGAGAAGGGCTCGATGGGGGAACCTCGTTTATGGAGGACTACACCTATCACTTTGATCCGGCGGGCAGCAGGGTGCTCGGCTCGCACATGCTTGAAATTTGCCCGTCGATTGCGGCGGGCCAGATTTCGCTCGAAACGCATCCGCTCGGGATTGGCGGCAAGGATGATCCGGCGCGCTTGGTCTTTAGTTCGCCCGCCGGTCCGGCGATCAATGTGTCGCCGGTCGATATGGGCAACCGCTTCCGCATAATCGTTAATGAAGTGATAGCGGTGACGCTGGAGCACGAGCTTCCGAATCTGCCGGTTGCCCGCGCGCTATGGATTCCGCAGCCAAATCTGAAGGTTGGTGCAGCGGCGTGGATTCTGGCCGGCGGTGCGCATCACACCGTCTACTCGCAGCAGCTCGATACCCGCCACATCGAAATCTTCGCCGAAATGGCGGATGTGGAATTGGTGGTGATTGACGGCGACACGAAGCTTCGTGCGTTTAAGAATGAACTGCGGGGATCTTAATGGGGGGGGGTATCGCAGCCAAATCATTGTGGGTGAGGATAATATCGCCAAACTCGGAGAGGATTTCTTCCCTTTTGGTGAAGAGTTCGAAAAAGGTGCCCGTCCAGAAAAGGTGTCAGGAAAAGGTGTCAGGAAAAGGTGTCAGGAAAAGGTGTCAGTGTAGACATTCGAACATTTTCACTTGTTG
>JAOZKS010000160.1 GCA_029935255.1 Pontiella sp. | reverse complement strand
TGCAAAAGCCTGCCCCGTATTGAAGGGTGGATCGATATAAATGCACTTCACCTTGCCGGCAAACTTTTGTTCGAGGGCTTTCAGGGCGAGCAGGTTGTCGCCATGAATCAGCATGTTTTCGGAATGCGGATCGCCATAGCTCTTTTCCGGGTCTTCGATCAGAATGCGGGGCTCCAGCACCGCCTGTTCATCCTTCCCAATCCACGTCAGTTCCAGCTTCTGTTTCTTGCTCATTTCAAATCCTTATTTCTCAACCGCGAATGAATGCTAATGGACACGAATTACTGACCGATCAGTTTTGAAACCTCAAAATCAGCGGCGATCTTCTGAATAACGGCTTTTACCTGAGTATCCAACAGCTTGCCCTCGGTGTAGTCCGCTGGAGCAACAAAGTTGACTCGCTTTTCTTTCATCAACTTTTTGGCCTTTGACCTCTGACGCGATCCGGGACGATAAACAGCGATCGAATGTCCCCCCTGATCTTTTGTCAGTTTCATGCATGGAATATCCGTTGTTCCGTCGCCGATGAAAATCATTTGCTGAAACGGGATGTCCCGATCCGCCTTTTCAACATACTCGTTGATTTTATTGTTATCCCATACATTCAGAACCCCCTTGTTGATGCGAAAAAGAAATTGGGTTTTGGTCGTGTAGTTGATCGCCAGCCCAGGAGCATGGGCAACGCCGTGTTGGTCATAGATAAACGATGAAGCATATATTTTGCTGAATTTTTTAGCAATCGATGTTCCCAACACCATTTCCTTGATGCCGGAGGAGATGATGAAATGGTGAGGGATAAGGCCGTTTTCCTTTGCAAATTGATTGATACGAGGAAACCACTCTTTGACACCATCGAACAGTTCCACCTTTTTCCCGTATTCGGCAAATGCTTTTTTGGTTACACACACCCCTGAGGAAGGCGTGCATTTTTCGAGCATCAAGGTCATGTAAGATAGGATTTCATCCGCTTCATGCTCTTCTGCGCGTTTTTTAGCAGCCGTCCAAAACTGTTTAGGGGACATTCCAAGCTGCGGGAAAAAATCATATTCCTGCATATTTCCCGGAGAAAGCGTTCCGTCAAAATCATAAATCAGCGCAATTCGTGGTTTCCGTTGTCCTGCCATTTCTAATCTCCATTCGCGGTCAAACTAAATCCCGATACACAGGGCAACCGTATTCAAGATGATGTACAGATCATCTTCATCCACTTTGCCCAGTTTTTTCCTGAACCGATCCAGAGAAACCGATTTTACCTGAAATCCGTCGGCACCGGATTCTTTGCTCAGTCCGTTTTTCAGGCTGGTGGATAGATGGGTGAACCACGCCGTGTGTTCATAGTGCGGTTTCCAGTCGGTGACCGGTACCACAATCTTCAGCGGAAGCTTGCCAAGATTGTCGGCGCTGATCACAACGGCTGGTCGGCACTTGCTGATTTCAGCACCTTTTGTCGGGGTAAAGTCAACCATCCAAACATCCGCTTTTTGCGGCCTATTCGTACTCATGGATGTCACCCTCCCCAAATGTTTCAAATGCGGTCAGTTTTTTGTCGTTTTCATAGTGCACCGCCATTTTCTCAGCCGCCGCTTTCATTGCCCTGTCCCGCTCTGTTTTCGGGAGCCTGCGAAGGCGCTCGGCCTCGGTTTCGACCAGTAGCCCCTCTTCACGGAGTTGGCTTTCCATTTCGGGGAAGAGTCGGGCGGCTTTGCGGGCGGACATCAGCTTTTCCGACACCGCTCGAAACGCGGACTGACGCAACTTAGTCGGCTCTTCATTTCCTTTGAAGACATCCGGTTCCGCCTTGCGCCATCCCCGCGCGGAGAGCTGCTTCCAAAGAGAGTCTTTCAGCGTTTTGTTTATGATTCCATTTGCCCCGGCCGAATAGAGCCATGCAGCAACGCTTAATCCATATTTTTCTTTGAGTAAGACCAACTCCGAAAGGGTCAGGTTGCGCCGGGTTTCTCCTAATTCTTCTTTCACTTTCTCGGGCGGAACCAGGAACGAAGATGCGAACCGGTGAGCCAGAGCCTCTTCCTCATCCGGCACCGCAGAGGTATCCATTAAGACGTGCCCCAATTCATGCAAGAGATCAAATCGGAGTCGGTCGACAGGAACCGTACTGTTTACAATCAGTAACGGGTGCTTCCCATTTACTTTTGCAGACAAACCATCAAATGCAGTAGTTGCATCTTTGTTATAATGAACAATCAGTGCCCCATGGTTCTCAAGGCACTGCGTTACACTCTCGACCGGGTCTTTTCCCAGCTTCCACCGTTTTCGGACATCCGCAGCGCAGGCTTCCGCCTCTTCTGGACTTGAGACGGGCTTGCGAACTGGGAAATCCACTTTAAATGACCTAGGCAGAAGATCACACACCTGTATGTAACGCTCTGCTTCCTTGGCAGAGAACGCCTGAATACCTTCGCGCTTTCGTTGTCCTAAAGTTGATTTTGCCCGGAAAGAAAACCACTCCACATTGGCTGCGGGTTCTTCATAGAAATAGCCACTGGCAACACCGTATTCGGCGGCCATTTCACGCAAAATAACGGCATTGGGCATACGCTTCCCTCTTTCGTAATTGGAAATTGCTGCCTTGGTTACAATCTGGCCTTTCTCCGTGAGCTTGCTCGCAATCCTATCTAACGAAAGCCCACATGCTAGCCTCGCCTGTCTTAATCGTTCTCCATTCATCATTCTCTCCCTTGGTGTTGACATTTATCGTTCATAATATGATTTTTGTCAACAGGGCTTAATTATTTGATTTCCCAGCGGATCTTCATCACTTCCTCTTCAACGACCGACTGCGACATCTTGGCCTCGATGGTTTCCAGCAGGTCATCCTTGCGCTGATCAATCTGGTCCTGTTCATCGAAAAGGTTGCGGCGCAACTTGCTCCGTCGCTTTTCCATCTCCTTGACCTTGCGCTGGGCACCCACCTTGTCTTGCAGGTTAGCCATCTTCCTCGCTTCGGCCTTGAGCGTCTTGATCTCAACATCGAGATGCTTGAGCTGTATCTCCAAGCCCTTTTTCACGTCGTCGGCCCATTTGTCGAGCTTCTCCATCTCTTCGTCGAAGAACACGGCATTCCGCTCGGAAATCTCTACCAAAACGGACTTCTTTAATTTTTGAACCACGAATTCACACGAATTCACACGAATCTCTTTTTCCATGTGATCCGTGGTTAAAATATCCCCCGGAAGGTCGAACAGCCGTCGACACTGTTCCTGATCCAGCTCATTCCCGCTGTCGGTGATGCCAGCAAACAACAAGTAGTCCTCGGTTTCCAATGCCTGGACGGAAAGCTTGTGGACGGTCAGTACGCCCTGCTGCCCAACCAACGATTCAAGAATAGATACATTCTTTCCCGACCCAGTGTAGTCGAATCGAACCATCGCTTCGGTAAGTTCTCGCTCTTTCGCTTTTTGAACGAGTTTTTGCGCCAGTTCATGCTGAAGTCGGTAGTGATGCCAATGCACCTCTTCCCGTGTTTTCTGCGTATTCCGTGGTTTTAAAAAGTAGTTTCCCGTTTCATGCCTAAATCCAAGGTTTTCCTCATCGAACTCAGCCAAACCATCCAGCTCATGCCGGGTTAGGTTCCAGAGCAGGGATTCATACTTATTCAGGAAGGCCAGACTGTCCTTTTCATAGACGCTAAGTTTTTCGGCTACCTCGGTATCAAAGTTTTCCAGCAGCTTCTGCCGAGTTTCCCGCATGGTGCCATCGATGGTTTCACTCATCTCGGATTGAAGGGCATCGAAAGAAGCCTTGATTTCATCCGGGTGGCGGCAGGTTTGATAGATTTCCACGATCCGTTTTTCAAAGTCCACACCGGACTCAATGCTACCGAGCACTTCATCGCTGACACCAAACACCCCGCTGAAAAGCCGGAACTTTTCGTCTAGCAGTTCATAGACTCGCTGGTCCGCCGCATTGTTTGTGTTTAAAAAGTTAACGACCACCACGTCATGCTTTTGGCCATAGCGATGACAGCGACCGATACGCTGTTCAATCCGCTGGGGGTTCCAGGGCAGGTCATAGTTCACGACGAACGAGCAGAACTGTAGGTTGATTCCCTCAGCGGCGGCTTCGGTGGCAATCATGATCTGGGCTTCGTCACGGAAGTGGTCGACAATGGCCGCACGGGTATCGGCGGCCCGAACGCCCGATGCACGGTCGCTGCCTTCGTGGCGGGTTTTCCAATCCTTGTAAATGGATCGGGATTTCTCATCATTATTGGAGCCGTTGAACAATACGACCTTTCCGTCGTACCCGTTCTCCGCGAGTAATTCGGCTAGATAGTTCTGGGTACGCCGTGACTCGGTAAAGACCAAGGCCTTGGGATCACCCCCGTGGGCAGCCGTCATTTCAAACCCAACTCGCAAACCATCCAGCAATGCCGTTCCCTTGGCATTTTCCTTGATACCTACGGCCAGTTCATAGAATGACTCCAGCTCGGTAATCTCCATGCTGATGACTTCACGATCCTCTTCGCTCAGCCGCTCCTCTATCTGATCGGGATCAATACCCCATTCATCGGCTACTTCAGGAAGGGTTTCAAACTCAGTTGCCAACTCAGGATCAACAGGCGGTATAAACTTCATGTCCGCTTTCAGCCGAGCCTTGAGACGATTGGCCAAGGAATTCAATGCACCTGCAATGGCAAAGGAGGAAGAAGCCAGTAGCTTCCGCATAACCAGTACCATCAGGTTGCGCTGTCCTTTCGGCAGGGCTTGGAGGTCCTCCCGACGCAGATACTCCGATACCAAATCATACAGGGCATCTTCGTCAGGGGTGGGTTCAAAGTGCTGAGTATGGGCGATACGAGCGGTGTAGTTGATATATTCCAGCACCTGCCTTCGAAGGGTTCGCTTGCAAATGGGCTTCAACCGCTCTCGTAAATCCGCATAGACACTCCCAGAGGTGATACGGGCAAACTGGGAGCGGAAACTCTTCTGGTCGCCAAATGAATATTCGTCAATAAAGCTGACCAACCCATAAAGCTCCATTAACGAATTCTGCAGCGGGGTGGCCGTGAGCAAAAGCTTGGGAGCATGAGCCAAACACTTCTTTAACTCGTTGGCGATGACGTTACCGGGTTTGTAGACGTTTCGCAGCCGATGGGCTTCATCGATCACCACCAAGTCCCAGTTCACATTGGCTACTTCAGCGGATTTGTTGCGGGCAAAGTAGTAGGAGCAAATCACAATCTCATCGGCATCAAAGGGATTTCGTGATCCTTCCTTCTCGGCTTGCTTGAAGATTTTGGAATCTAGAAGCTTGGAAGGAAGGTAGAATTTATCAGCTAGTTCCTGCCCCCATTGCATCCGAAGGCTGGAAGGGGCAATGACCAGTATCTTTCGTTTCCGTTCAGCCCACTTCTGGGAAAGCACAATCCCGGCCTCGATAGTTTTTCCCAGCCCAACTTCATCTGCAAGGATGGCTCCCTTGGAAAGCGGGGATCGGAAGGCGAATAGAGCGGCATCCACCTGATGGGGTTTCAAGTCAACCTGCGAATCCATGAGTGTAGCCGTGAACTTTTCCACGCTGTCCGATGGACATCGCTTCGTCAGCTCATGGGCATAATATTTCGCGTGATAATCCGTCAGCATAATGCGCCCATCACCTCTTTAGAGTTGCCGTTGCCCCATTCCTTTAATGGGTAGTTTTCTTAACTGTTCGGAAAGCGCAGGCAAGAGTTGTTTCCCATACTCCGCACGGTCGGCTCCGCAGAGTTCATATTCTGAAATGTAACAACCAATAATCCAGTTGCGCAGGGTGAGGCTAATGTTGACGGCCTTGCTGGCTTGCGCGGCCATTTCGCCGTGCACCAACTGGATGGAGTCGATGAGCCTCCCGAATGTCAGTTTCTTTTCGGCCATTTCACACTCCCAGTTGGTTGACGATTTTTTCGACTTCGGCGACGAGGGGGCGGGGGAGGTTGGAATAGTCGGGGGCGGGAGTTTGCAAGGCAGCACAATAGGGAATGGTTCCAAGAATTGGAACCTTACCGAATTGTTCGATGGTGAAATGGTTGTCCTCTTCGATGAGGCCGGGTTCGGCTGCGGTGCTGGCGACAAAGACGACGCCGGCAATGTCGAGCCCATCGGAGCGCAGCGCGCGGATGGAGAGCAGCGTGTGGTTGATGGTGCCGAGGCCGGGGCGGGCGGCGATGAGGATGGGGAGTTTCATGGCTTGCATGAGATCGAGCATCAGCTCGCGGCGGTTGAGTGGAACTAGAATTCCGCCCGCGCCTTCGGCAATCACAAATTCGTATTGCGTGGCGAGCGTCCGCGCGGCGATCACGATTTCGGCAAGGTCGATTTCGGTTCCAGCC
>JAOZKS010000525.1 GCA_029935255.1 Pontiella sp. | reverse complement strand
TCCATGGGCCGCTACGATGTGGCGTTGCTCAAGGAAAAAGGATGCCACGAAACCGTCTACGGTATGCATGCCTGCATACTCGTTGCTCCCGAGCTATCCGCCACCGGCGAATCGATCACCATTACCGAGCACGACATTGCCGAAATCCTGAAAGCCAAAGCCGCCATTTATTCCGGCCTGAAAACCCTGCTGGCCGAGCTGGAAAAGACAGTTCATGATGTGGATCATATTATTCTTGCAGGCGGCTTTGCCAAACACATCAACATTGAAAACGCCATTACCCTCGGTTTACTTCCCGACCTTGAAATCGAGAAATATGAAGTGATCGGCAACGGTTCGCTCGCCGGGGCAACCCTCGCACTGCTCGACCAGAATACGGAACAGGCCTATCTCGATCTTATCGAAAAGCCCGAAATCGTCACCCTCAACAAAACCAAGTACTTCACCAACTATTTCCAGGAAGCCCTCGCCATCCCCAACCTCGACGAAACCGACTTTCCCCGCATTGAAATTCCATGAAACTAAAGCTCATCAGTTGCGAAATCTTTTTTCGGGAGATGGAGTTTCTACTGGAGCGATCACCTCATGAAATCGACGTGGAGTTTTTGCAGAAGGGCCTGCACGATATTCCGACCGATGAAATGCTCAGACGCATTCAGGCACAGGTCGATGCCGCGTCGGAACAAAACTACGATGCCATCCTGCTTGGCTACGGACTGTGCAACAACGGGCTCAGTGGCCTGAAGGCCGGAACCGTCCAACTGGTACTCCCGCGAGCGCACGACTGCATCACCCTCTTCCTCGGCAGCCGCCAGCGCTATAAGGAATATTTCGATGCCCACCCCGGCACCTACTTCAAGACCACCGGCTGGATCGAGCGCGACGAAGTGGCCGAAGAACTCAAGCAGCTCAGCATCCCCAGGCAAACGGGCATGGATATGACCTACGAGCAACTCGTCGAACAATATGGCGAGGACAATGCCGAATTCCTATGGGAAGAGCTCTGCAACACCGAAAAAAACTATTCCCAGATCACCTTCATCGAAATGGGTGTCGAACCCGACGAGCGCTTTGAAAAAATCGCGAGGGAAGAAGCCACGTCCAAACAATGGGACTTTGAAAAAGTTTCCGGCAACCTCACCCTTCTGGAACGGCTACTGAAGGGCGACTGGAACCACGATTTCCTCGTCGTTCCTCCCCACCACAGAATCACCGCCAACCATACGGAGCACATTGTTTCGTGCGAACCGATTACCTGAACTGGTCGGCGCGGCGGTATTCGTCGGCAATGGAGCGATCTTCCGGATGCTTCCAAGGATGATCAAGCGATTCCCCAATCGTGATCAGAAACGCCTTTACCTTTTGAATCGTGGGCGATAACCACTGCGGATCGCCCTGCCCGGCTAATCGGCCCATTCCAAATGCCCCTTATCCACGAGCACAATTCCCATTCCCTGATTGCGGTGGGGATACATCAATTTGTTTTCGATATGTCCATAGCTGATCATTTCACGCATCTGAGTCATTTTGGATATTTACCAATGCCGGAAACTGAAAGCCACTTAATTCCAACCGAGAGATGCCCGACAAGCTGACGATGTTTGATGTCGTACGAAATTTCGCCGCAACCCTCTGGCCGGACAAACAATCAAGCGGGCGGTTTAGCGGTATGCCCTCGGCGAGATGCCCATGATTTTCTTGAACAGGCGCGAGAAGTAGTAGGGATCGGCGAAACCGAGTGATTCACCAATCTCGCTGATTTGTCGATCCGTGGTTTTCAAAAGCTCGCACGATTTCTGGATTTTCAACCGGTTGAAATAGTCCACCGGGGTGTGA
>JAOZKS010000524.1 GCA_029935255.1 Pontiella sp. | reverse complement strand
GGGAGGTATTCTATGGGAGCTGAAAAACAAAATAACGAGTTAGGCGGACTGACCCTTTTTTCCTGACCCTTTTTTCACGATGTCGATATTGAAATGTTCATGCACATCATTCCAACCAATATGACATTCGCCAGCCAATGCGCATGGCAGTTGCAGGAAATGTATAAGGGGATGAACAATTGGGCTGTCAAATATGTCGGCGGCGGATCGAGCAAATATACAGGCTGGTCGTTCACGGAACACGACGGAGAGCATCAGATCGACCAAAAGGTCAAACGACCTGGCTCCCATCCACCCACATACATCTACACGAAATATTCAGAAAGTCCGCACGAAGCCCAGACAGCACTCAACACCAACGCCGTCAATGCGGGGGTTCGCAATGCCTATCTCGAAAACCTAAAAACCGACCCGCTCTTCAACCGCACTCCGTGGCAACTGTTCGATGCCGGAGCCGCAGCCTTCGCAGGCGGCATCGTCGGTGACTACGAAGATGTGCTCAACTATGACAATAGCGAACAACATGGCGCTCCCGATATCGACGTCTCACAAGTCAAGGTCTCCGACTGGCTCCTCGCCAAGGGCTTTCCTTCAAGAACCGGGCCGATGGGTTCATCGACTGTTGATCAAACTTTAAATGCATGGGGGAGTTTTAATAACTTCGACATGTCGCATCCAACGGAAGGCTTTATGACGGATTCATCCGAATGGTTATTCAAAAAACCAAATCATAATCAAGAAAATGAATGGCGGCATAGCAGCTGGAAAGATGCACCTTATGTGCATGTTTATAAATTATTCGAAAAAATCACAACGAAGGAGAATTAAAATGAGGGTGTTTATCTTTTTGTTGATTGGGATGCTGAGTACAGGCTGTGTTTTAGCTCAACCTGCTTCTTCTAAATATACCGTTCGCGTTGTTGATGCGGAAACACTCCTTCCGATCACAAATGCAATGGTTCGAACAAGCTTCGAGCATCAATATGATCCATGGGGGAATAAACCGAGCATAATTGATCGCCGAAAGGAACATGTTAATCAAGACGGTGAAATTGTTTTTACAGGAAAGAGTCTTCAGGGAGGAGCAGGAGGACATGCTTTTGCTGAGGGATATTATTCAGGACATAATGGGCGAGCTACAGATAAAAATATAGCTCTTAACCGCTGGGAGCCATGGAATCCGGTGGTTGAAGTGAAGTTACGCCCGAAGAAGAATCCACTATCAATGACACACAAAAAGCTGATCCGAATTAAGCCTCCACGAACAGATTCTCCAGTAAGCTTTGATTTGGAGAAGGCCGATTGGGTGGCTCCCTATGGAAAAGGAATCACAAGTGATTTGATTTTTAATGTATCCCTCTCTGAATCTCCAAAGAAAGGAGCGAAATACACATTAAATTTCAGCAATGAAGCAGATGGAATTCAGAAATACTTGCCTCCCGAAGAGTATTCTTCTTCCGCGTTCATATGGCCGTATGTAGCTCCTTTGGATGGTTATGATTCCAATATAAGTCGTTTCGCTTACTATAAGTTTCCGAATCCAGACCTTCCATCTACCGACCTAAAAAAGACAATTAATTACATTTTCAGGGTGCGGAGCCATGAAAATAAAAATGGTCGAATTGTTGGCTCTTTCGGCATGATTAAGGGTGAGCTGAAAATTGAAAAAGAAAACGCACTGTATTTCGAATACTGGTTCAACCCCGTCCCAAACGAGCGTTCGCTGGAATACAACGGGGTGAATTTGCTCAAGAAAAAGAAGTAATCTTTTGAAAGGGAAAAGGGGTCAGAAAAGGGGTCAGTCCGCCTAAGAGGAAAAAGGGAAAAAGGGGTCAGG
>JAOZKS010000159.1 GCA_029935255.1 Pontiella sp. | reverse complement strand
AAAACGGGACAGCACCCTCGCCTATTTAAAAATCATCAACCTTCCCGAGAGCGATGCACGTATGGAGGAAGAGTGGAAAATCTATTTGGTTAACTTGGCAATAAAAAACATTTCCCCGCTATTTTCCGGCCATGCGATAACCGTTTTTAAATTGAGTATGGAAGGAACAGATACTGAAACGATTGGAAAAAAATTACAGATAAAGAGAAATTCTGTAAACCGGCTAAAACTCCGCGTTAAAAAATGCCTGACGGAGGAAATAGACCGGTTAAAGGCAGAACTTGAATAAACTTCCTCAACTTTTATGAAAAAAATACCACAACCTCAAACCCTTGTCTCAAAACCGCTCAGAGAATTTAAACCCCTCCTCCAAACCCAAAATAAAGCGTTGCTGGATTGCTATGAAAATGAATCCGAACCGCTATCCGAGGCCGACCAAAATTTGCTTTACCCCATTCTGAACTCATTGGAAGACCACGAGGAGCGATACGAGGAAGTCGGTCCCATCGCCGAAGGGGGCGAGAAAAAAATCACACGGGTACACGACAAGCGCCTAAACCGATATGTCGCAATGGCTCGCTCCGTCCGCACAAACACAAAAGAGGAACAAGAGCAGTTTCTGCGCGAAGCGCGGCTGGAGGCCAACCTAGGCCACCCGAACATCATGCCGGTTTTCAATATGGGCCTGGATTCGGAAGAAACTCCTTTTTTCACCATGGAACTCATCCCTGGAGACAGTCTCCAAACCATCCTTAAAAAAATCCGGGCGGGTGATGAATCCTATAAACGGAACTTCTCCCTCCAGAACCTGCTGCATATCTATCTCAAGGTCTGCGATGCCATCGCCTATGCCCACTCCCGCAACGTCCTGCATCTGGACATCAAGCCCGCCAACATCCGAGTGGGTCAATTCGGCGAGGTATTTGTCTGCGACTGGGGCCTTGCAAAAGTTACCTTCAACGAAGAATCCCCCATCGCTCCCGACACCATCGGCGAACTCGATGGCGATGTGCTGAACGAGATTTCCCTAACCGGCATCATAAAGGGATCGCCCGGCTTCATGGCTCCCGAACAAACTGCGGCGGGCGGGGGAAAAACCTTTCAAACCGATATCTATGCGCTGGGCGCCCTGCTCTACAACCTGTTGACCCATAAACTGCCGGTTCAAGGAAACTCGAACTCCGAACTCATCAAAAACACAACCGAAGGCAGGATTGTTCCACCCCGCCGGAACAGTCCCGACCTCAGAATCCCGACCGGACTCGCCGCCGTAGCCATGAAGGCTCTATCACTTAAACCGGAAAATAGATACGATAGCGTAATGGAGCTTCGCCACGAGATCCATCAATACCTCGCCGGCTACCCAACCGATGCGGGAAACGCCAACTTCATCACTACCTTTTCATTGCTCATGCAGCGGCATAGCCGGATTACATTCCTGCTCATCTTTTTCCTTCTTCTGCTCGCCGTGATTATGAGCGTCAACCTCGCCGTGATCCGAAATGGAAAGCTTAAGGCAGAAACAAACTTCGCGTTATACCGCCAAGAACAACAAGCGGTCATTCTGCTCAACAAAGACCTGCGCAATGCCATCGTTTCAACCGTAAAAAGCACCTCCTTCATGAATTTGAATCTGACCCTCCGGGTGATGGAATCGGCCGATACAAGCGGGTTCTCCCTTAAGGAGAACCAGGATCTATTGGCAAAAAAAGGCGCCATCCACTTCATGCTGCATCAATTCACCACCGCCAACCGGAACTTTGAGGAGGCGGGAGAAAAAAGCACCTTTTTTATTCGGAACATTATTCCCCTGAGCAAAAAATATGCCGCCATAAAACCGGACGGCACACACCTTCTAACCCATCGGCAAATGGCCGATCTCATTCGGGATTCCAAAGCAACGAACCAGCGTACTTCACTGATTTTGTATCACATGTATCAGAACTATATCCGAAACAATCCCGCACAAAGTCCCGAAGAAGCCCTCCCCCTTGCCGAAGCCATGCTGAACAAACTGAACCACGTCAGAGGCCGCACCCCCCCCCTGAAGCTGAGTCGAACAGACAAAGGCTACCACCTTGACCTAGACGGAACCCCATACAAAGAATACATTCTCAAAACCGATGCAGCCCACAATGAAAATGTGCTCCGACCCCTCAACCTGTATTCGCTGAACATTAGTCATACATCACTGTCATCCGAAACGGAACTGGCAGGGATACAACTGAAGGAACTTCAAATGGTTGGGGTGAACATTCCGGTCGGGAACCTAGCCTCCCGGCTCCAGAGACTCGGCGTTGAAAAACTGGTCATCGACACCGATGCCTATGCTCCGTTCGTGATTAAGAAACTCCGCACCAAATGTGAAGTCGTGAACAAACCAAACGTTGAAAAACCCGACTAACCCTTATTGGGCAAGCAGCTCCGCCTTCTCGACCAAGCGAATGAATTCGGCGCGGTAGCCTTCTTCATCAATGCCCTTCGAATTCTTGGCGCGGCGGATAACTTCGCCATAATTGGCAATACCCTTGTATTCCGAGTTGCGCAGCAGCAGGCCGAATTCGGCGACCGCGCCGGCGAAACAAATATTTTCCGAAGGTTTCAAGGATTGGTAGTCTGCCACTTGCACTGAGCGGACGATGAGTTTGCTGGTGTCGCCTTGCGGTTTTTTATAGCGCAGTTTGACGGTCATCAGCTCGTCGCTCTCCACCAGTCCGGTCACTTGGTATTTCAGGTCTCCAGCCACAGAAATTTTTTCGCCGGAATCGGCGAGGATGAGTTCGTAGAGCGCGGTGACGGTGTGGCCCGCTCCCAGCTCGCCGGCATCCTTGGTATCGTCGGCAAAATCCTCTTTGGCGAGCACACGGTTTTCATAGCCAATCAAGCGATAGGCTTTCACGACCGCCGGGTTAAACTCGATCTGCACCTTCACATCCTTGGCAATCGTAACGAGCGTTCCGCCCATTTCGGTAACGAGCACCTTCTTGGCTTCGAGGATATCGTCGATATAGGCGTAGTTTCCATTCCCCTTATCCGCCAGCTTCTCCATCTTTGAATCCTTGTAGTTTCCCGTTCCGAAGCCAAGCACGGTGAGGAAAACGCCCGACTCGCGCTTTTCTTCGATCATCCGGGTCAAGGCTCCATCGGAGCTAACGCCCACATTAAAATCACCGTCGGTGGCGAGAATAACGCGGTTGTTTCCGGCTTCGATGAAATGATCCATCGCGGTCTTGTAGGCCAGCTCGATACCCGCCCCACCGGCGGTGGAACCGCCCGCATTCAAACGGTTGATCGCCTCAAGGATTTTTTCTTTATGGGCGGTCGGCTCCAGCACCATTCCCGCCGCTCCGGCATAGACGACGATGGATACGCGGTCCTCCGGCCGGAGCTGATCCACCAGCAGGCGCATGGCGGATTTAAGCAACGGCAACTTGCCCGGGCTGTTCATCGAACCCGACACATCCAGCAGGAACACCAGATTATTGGGCGGCAAATCCTTCATTTCGATCTCCACCCCCTGAAGGCCAACCAAGGCGAGTTGATGCTCGGTATTCCACGGACACTCCGACAGATCCATCGAAACCACAAACGGATCGTCGCCCGTCGGTTGCGGGTAGTCGTAGTCGAAATAGTTCACCATCTCCTCGATCCGCACGGCATCCGGCGGCGGTAGCTGGTTTCCATTCAGGAAACGACGCACATTGGCATACGCCGCCCGATCCACATCAATCGAAAAGGTCGACAGCGGATTCTGCATCGAATCCTTAAAGGCGTTGTCCACGATCCGATCGTATTGCTCCGTATTGAATTCCGGAAGACCGCCCGATCTCTTTGAGCCAAAGAAATTAATTTCCGACATCGAAAAGGAAATGTCACCTTCACTATCGGCCACGGCACCCAATCCACCTGCAACACCTTGAATTTCCGGCATTTGAATTTCCATTTCATTCCGACGAACCTCCTTGGCCACCACCCGTTTTCGCAGCTTCGGTTTTGATTTGTCGACGGAAGTGGGAACCTGCAGTTTTTTCAGCTTCATCTGCGGGCGCTTCGCTTCCGGTGCATTGAAGGTGGCCTCGGCGTTGAATGATTTGTCCTCCTTCTTCACCACCGTCACCACCACCAAGCTGAGACTAACGAAAATCAGCATACTACAGGCCGCGCCGGTCACCAGAGCGGCGCGCAGCTGCGGGCTGTACCAATAGTCGGAAAACGTGGGCCGGTGGGCCGACACCCGACTGGGGATAAACCGCCACGCAGTGAGCTCGGCTGGCGAAGGTGCCGCTTCGAGGGTTTCGCCCAGCAGTGCCAGCGTTGCGCGTTGTGCTTCAAGAGCGGTGCGGCAGGCCTCGCAGGTTTCGAGATGAACCTCCACGGTTTGGAAGTCGCGTTCGTTGAGTTCGCCATGCAGATAGGCGGTGAGTTTCTTTTCGATGGATGTGCAGTTTTTCATGATACCACCCCCGCCTGACGCAGGCTTTGGCTCAGTTTTTTGGTTGCCGTATGAATGAGGGTTCCAACATAGCCCTCGGAACGCTTGAGAACGGCGGCGATCTCCTTGTAGGACATTTCCTCCTGGAGCCGCAGCACGAGCACCTCGCGCTCTTTGGGCTTGAGCACGTTCAGATGCTGCATCACCAGCGCATGGCGTTCGTCGGAGTTACGTTGTTCGTCGCTATCGGTGGCGAAGGGTTCGGCTTGCTTCGACTGCTTTTGGTGCAGATTACGGCGGCGAGATTCCTTGCGGATATAGTCGACGGCCGCATTGTGCGTGGTGCGGAAGAGCCAGCCCTTAAGCTGCACCCCGCGGGCCGTGATTTTTTCCATGTTTCCGTGAAGCCGGATAAAGGCCTCCTGCACCACATCCTGTGCGGCATCCTCGTTGTTCAATACGCGGGTGGCGTATCGCAACAGGGCAGATTGATATTGCTCCATAACACCCTCCAGATTCAGGTTGTTCGGCCTTGGTTTCCCGCCGCCTGTCGTTTGATCCATCATCTTAATAACCCTTCGTCCTGTTCGCTTTCATGGGTGATACGTCTGCCACACAGAGTATCTTTGCAAAAATGTGACTATAAAAAAACCAAACCCTCCCCTAAACTGAACTCATGAATCCGCTACGAACCTCCTGCCTCGAAAAGGCCTGCTCCGAAATTCAGGATTGCCTCGTGATCGGCGGCGGAATCAACGGGGCCGTGGCCGCGGCAGCGCTCTCGGGTAAAGGCGCAAAAACCACCGTCATCGATAAGGCCGACTTCGCCTCCTTCACCTCGCAGGAAAGCTCCAACCTCGCTTGGGGCGGAATCAAATATCTCGAAACCTACGAGTTTGGTTTGGTCTGGAACCTGTGCAACAGCCGCAACCGACTGATGCAAGCCTACCCCAGTCAAGTGAAGGAAATCCGCTTCTACACCAGCGTTGCCAAGGGCTTTCGCAAACCGCATTTCCTCATCTATCTCGGTGCGCTGCTCTACTGGTTCATGGGCCGTTGCCAAACCCAACCCCCGCGCTTGCTCAGCACCTCCGCCATCCGAAAAGAAACGCCGGAGGTGAATACCGAATCCCTCGCGGGCGGGCTGGAATATTCCGATGCCTACTTCGTCGACAACGATGCCCGTTTCACCTTCGGCTTCATCCGCAAGGCCATCGACCACGGGGGCAACGCCATCAACTATATGGAACTCATCGCCGCCAAGAGAGACGGGGAGTTCTGGCATTGCTCGCTACGAGACCAAACCTCCGGCGCAACCGTCGAAATAAAAACCAGAACGCTCATCAATGCCGCCGGCCCCTTTGCCGACCCCGTCAACGACATGCTGGGGATCGACCGTCCGTTCAAACATATCTTTTCAAAAGGCGCACACATCATCGTTCCCCCGGTCATCCAAACCCGCTGCGTACTCACCTTCTTCGCCTCCGATGGCCGTCTCTTTTTCATGAGCCCCATGGGGCCCTGCACCTGCATCGGCACGACCGACACCCGGGAGGATAACGAAGCTGTGGAAGCCACCGTCGAGGATGTCGACTTCCTGCTCGCCAATACCAACGCACTCCTCGCCCTTGAGAAACCGTTGACCAAAGACGACATCATCGCCACGCGCTGCGGAGTCCGCCCCTTGGTTGTGAAAAAAGATGCCGCAGTCGATAACGCCGAATGGACCGAACTGTCCCGCAAACACGAACTCGATATCCATCCCGAACGCAACATGCTCAGCATCTATGGCGGCAAGCTCACCGACTGCATCAACGTAGGCGATGAGGTTGCGGAGGTCGTTGAATCCTTCGGAGTCCAACTTTCCCCGCCCTTGGAAACGTGGTACGGCGAACCCGGCAACAGCATGAAATTCGACTTCCAA
>JAOZKS010000523.1 GCA_029935255.1 Pontiella sp. | reverse complement strand
TTTCTTCTTCGGAGGGGGCTTTGGAGCCGTCGTTATCGAGGTTGGAAAGCAGGGCGATTTCGGAGAGGAAGGCTTCGGTGGAATCAAATTTTACGGTGAAGTCGATCAGGCCATCGATGTCTTCGGCGCGGAATTTATGGTTGTCGAAGTTTTCGACCATATACTCTTTATAGAAGGCCTTAACGAAGCGGAAAATGACTTCGCCGGGGTCGTTCTGGAGGTTGTCTTCGCGATAGGCGAGGAAGAGGGGTTTAAGTTCTTCCCACCCCTCTCGGGCGGCTTTTGGAAGCGCGGCGATGAGCTCTTCGTGGATTTCCGTCCGCTGAAGGTTTACGCGACCGCCAAGTTTTCGGAAGATTTTAAGCGAGGTCTTTTTTCCCACCTTGGGGAACATTTCCAGCAGACGGGTGAAGGCCAGTTCGTCGGATGGATTAACCAGCAGTTTGAGCACGGTGCAAACATCTTTAACGTGGGCCTGCTCGAAGAAGCGGACACCGGAAGTGACGACGTAGGGCATTTGTGCGCGCGCCAATTCCATCTGGAGTTCCATGGCGTGGAAGTGCGCCCGATATAAAACGCAAATTTCAGAAAGCGGCGTGCCTTTGCGGTTTAGCTCCATGGCCCGTTCGATCACATACCGCGCTTGCACCGAGCCATCGCGCACTTTGGCGAGATACGGCTTGGTTTGGCTTTCGCGCACGGACTGCAGCTCTTTCTGAAACTGGTCGGGATTCCCCGCGATGACCTCGTTGGCGACTTCGAGGATCTCGGGTGTGCTGCGATAATTCGTCTGGAGTTTGAAGGTCTGCGCGCCGGGATAGGCTTTTTCAAAATCGAGGAAATTGCGGAAGTCGGCACCGCGCCACGAGTATATGCTTTGAAAGTCGTCGCCCACCACCATCAGGTTTCCGTGTTCCTGAACAAGAAGGTTAACCAGTCCGGCCTGAATGGCGTTGGTGTCCTGATATTCGTCGACGAGTACGTATTTGAACTCGTCTTGATAAACGCGCCTGATCTTTTCATTTTCGGCGAGCAGCTTGTGCGCGAGGATGAGCAGATCGTCGAAATCCATGGAGTTCGACTCTTTCTTGCGGGACTGATAGCGGGCGTGCACTTTGAGCACATCGTCGGGCGCGACCTCGGAATGTTCAAACCGCTCATCGACGGCAGCGGAGAGGTCGCCCATTCGACCACTGATGATGCCGAACAGACTGAGTAGCACATCCGGTTTCGGGAAGTGCTTTTTATCCATTTCCAGCTCATCGGCACAGGAGCGCATGAGTTTTTTGTAGTCGTCGGCATCGAGGATGGTGAAGTCTTTCCCGAAGCCAATGGAGTCGGCATGGGAACGCAGAAGACGGTTGGCGAAAGAGTGGAAGGTGCCGCTATAGCCGCTGTTGAAGCGCCGTTGAACGAGGGTCTCGGCGCGGGAGAGCATTTCCTTGGCAGCCTTGTTGGTGAAGGTGAGCAACAGGACTTCCCAGGGTTGGACGTTTTTTTCGGTAGCGAGATAGGCGAGGCGGTAGATCAACGTGCGGGTTTTACCGGTTCCGGCGGCGGCCACAACCAACGCGGCCCCGTCGGGGGCGGTGACGGCGGCATACTGTTCTTCGTTGAGTTCGTCCTTAAAATTCATGCGCGGGAATTTATCGGAATGTCGGCGAGGCTGGAAGCCTCGTCACATTAATCTTCGCCCATGAACCTGCGGAGGGTGATGGGGTCGAGGGTTTCGTCGAGGTTGACATCCATGGTGGCGAGAAGTTCGTCAGTAATGAGATCCTTAACGAGCCCGAGATCTTCCGGGGAGGAGCCGTCGGAGATCATGAGATCGTAGATTTTTA
>JAOZKS010000012.1:2185-18969 GCA_029935255.1 Pontiella sp. | reverse complement strand
CGGTTCTTTATGCCAGCGTTACCCAAAGTGACATTAGATAAAAACACCATGGGGTGACGGGGTGAACCCAATACCCCAGTGGGTGTGTTGTATATATATTACTGTTATTATTCTTCTATTGTAGTAGTTGAGAGCGTCACCTTGACATAGCCCTTTGTTTACAGGGCTAAAAGAGTGACACACACACAGGATTTGACCCTGACGAGGGTGTCATTCTTTCGGACTTTTTCCTCGTTATTCTCCGATCTGGCCGAGATTTTTATAAAAACGTCGCACATGTTGACGGACGCGCTGCTTCCTGCGTCTTGCTTAAAACTGTTTATGCTCATGTTTATACCTTTGGCGAAGCAAAGAGGGTCGTCAGGGGATACCTCCCTCCTCCTTGTAAATGGTCGGCAGCCTTGCTCCGCTCGACAAATTGAAAAAACGAAAATGAAACATCGATTCCCGCTAATTCTACAACCCGCTCCCAATCACATATTATATAAACGTTATATTATGATATTCATAGGAAGTTCGAGTCCCCTTAGACTCTAAGCGGCAACTTGATCTACCAAGGCTTGCAGTCGTTTAAGCAACTCTGGCTTGTCAAGTTTCGGAGCCTCTCGTGCCAACCACGATATGGGCACACACCGTTAAAGCTCAGTCCCCTGATTCATTATGGAAATATACTGCGTATATGCATAAAGACGATTCCGCTTCTGGCCGGTCAGTTCTTTTACGATACCCAACCCTTCGAGTCGCTCAAGGCTGGTTCCGATGGTTGTCAGAGAAAGGCCGGTCTTATCCCTCAACCATACCGGCGAAGCAATAGGACGCTCCATCATGGCATGATGCGTTACCTGTACCGAACCGGAGATGCGGCCAAGTTCCTGTATTCGTTTTCTATCTGCTTCCGCCAGAGCCAAAAGCCGCTGGACGGTATCCACCGCCTGGGTGGCAGTTTCGATTACGGCATCGGCGAAAAAGTCGAGCCAAGCTTCCCAATCGCCAGTTTGGCGGATAGCGTTCAGCAGATCGTAATAGCGTTGCCGGTGTGTTTTAAAGTATAGGCTCAAATACAGCATGGGAGCCTTCAACACCTTGTCGGCACACAGCAGCAAAGTGATCAGCAACCGCCCTAACCTTCCGTTGCCATCAAGGAATGGATGGATCGTCTCGAACTGGACATGGGCCAAGGCGGCCTTTAGCAAGGTCGGGGTATGTGCGGGCTGGTCGTGCAGGAAAAGCTCAAGCGCGCCCATGCACTCCTGCACATTTTCAGGCGGAGGCGGAACAAAAAAAGCATTACCCGGCCGGGTTCCACCAATCCAGTTTTGGCTGCGGCGGAACTCGCCCGGCTGCATTTCGCTCCCCCTGCCTTTTGAAAGCAGCTCATCATGCATCTCCTTGATCAAGCGTAGCGAAAGTGGGAACCCCTCTTCCAAACGGGCAAGACCATGATCGAGTGCGGTAACATAGTTGCTCACCTCCTGGACATCATCCATGGGGACACCCGGCTGCTGTTCGAGTTCAAAAAGCAATAGATCCGAAAGCGATGATTGCGTTCCTTCGATTTGGGAGGAAAGAACAGCCTCCTTCCGAATGTAGGTATAGATGAACAGCGATGTTTCCGGGAGCAGGACGGAAACACTGTCCAGGCGGCCAAGCGCCAGCAATGCCTTGTCAAATTTTCCCCGTAGCTCGGGAGTCCAGTCAATCGGCGGATCGGGCGGCAAAGGCGAAGGAAGAAAAGCCTCCACCTTTTCGCCTACCGTCGAAACAGTAACAAACCTGCCCTGCAAATCTCTTTTCATGACATACTCCAAAACTTGGATTAATAATTCCTGCTAATCCAAGATAATGCACTTAGCTGGATTAAGATCAAGGCCATGTTCGCCATATTCCACAACTTGGATTAAAACTATTTCTAATTTCACACACCTTTCGCGGGGGTCGCGGGAGCAAAGGCTCACGACACTATGCAACACATTCCAATAGACCACTTACAAATGCCCCGCCGCAACCAGCCCCTTCGTGGGGCCTCCGGGTTGACGTGGGGGAACTGACCGGGATATATCGAAAGTACGGTTGTGGACTAAGCAATGGGCGGAAAAAAACTGAACGCATTACTTTCAATACCTCTGCACCTGCGTACAAATGCATAGGCATTGCATTTAGGTTCTGCATGGATACCACACGTGCCCGATGCACCGGAAATGACGCTTCAAAACTTCGGGGGAAACTTCGGGTTTTGCTCATCAAATATCATCCTATTTCAAACCGTTACGCCCATGCCTGACACCCGCGTTATATTTGGTATGTTACTCAGTGCAAGGTAGATATAGCAGCAATATGCTACACCTTGTAAACCACTACAAATGGTGATGAATGCCTGTCACGCTGGAGGTTGCGAGTTCGAGTCTCGTCACTCTCGCCATTCTTAAAGGCTTTCGGGTTATGCGAAAGCCCAAATGGCCCTACCGGGTTCTTTTACTGCCGGGTTTCTTTTTTCCGGACGAGTTGCTGGAGTCCTTTTTCCGCGCGTCCCCGCTCTTCTTATTCGCACCGGCATTTTGTTTTTGGAGCTGCTGCATGAATTGCGCGCGTTGCTGAGGGGTCATGCGCTGCATGTAGGCTCCAACACGGCCGGCGACGGCCTGCGGCGGCGGGGCTGCGCTGGATTTGGATTGCGTGGCGGTTCTGGCGGATGGGGCTTTACTTCCGCCGCTCGGCGCAACGGCGATGAGCCCTTGACCGTAGCCTGCCTGCGCGCTGTCCTTCACGTGTTTCGTGGGTTTATATTCCACGGCATAGGTTTCCACCTCGCCTGTGATCAGGTGTTCAAGGGTGACACCGGAAAAGTCGATGGATTTGATCTCCCACTCGCCGAGGAAGTCCACGATGGGTTTGCGCGGATCGCGATCATCGTCCACCTGGGCGAGTGCAGCCTCCTCATCGCCCTGCCAAACGCGCAGATTGGCTTCGGGTTTCGATTTCAGGGAAAAAACGGCATTGCGCTCGGTGCCCACATAGACCCCCTTCACCACGAGGTCGGGGAAGGCATTTTCGCCGGTCGCGATGCGCTCGGGAACAAACAGATGCTTGGCCACAACGTCTTCCATGGTAGGAATAAACCCATCAAGTTCCAGATTCTCGGGAACCCGAAGCGAAGACTCAGCGTTCGCTTCGGAATCGATTTCTACCGGGGTGCGCAGCCCGGAAGCCACCACGAGCACTCCGATGGCGCAGAGGGTTCCAAGGGCTGGAACCATGTATTTTGAAAGATCCATGTTCACGCTCCATCCTCCGTGTTCCGACAGTTGATTTGGATCGACATCCTGAACACCATGCTCGGGTCCTTGGTTTTTCCCGCAACCTTTTTCAACTTGCTACTGGGTTTTTTGGAGTTCGACTTCTTTGGTTTCGGTGCGGCCAGCATTATTTCGTTCACGAGGATGAGCGGGCGATAGATTTCCACGCGGTAGAGAAACTTGAGGATTTCCGGATAGCGCCCGCGCCCGCGAATGGACAGGTTCATTTGATTCGCGCCATCTCCCACCGAAGAGCGCCCGGCGGAAACATCCAAATCCAGGTCCGGGCCAAGCTCGTTGAGCAGTTTGATCATCATGGTTTGGGTCATGATCGGGTTTTCAATGGGCGGGAAAAGCAGGCTATCGGCCGCCCGCAGGGCATCGCGCAGCTGCTGGTTCTGCTGCTGGATGACGGCGGCATCGGTCAGCATTCCGTTGAAATCCTGCAACAAAGCCACTTCGTCCTCCAGCAGTTCCGTCTGTTCCTCCCGATACGCCGCCGCGGCCTTCGTGGCGGGATAAACCACCCCCCCGATCAAGAGCACCGCGCCTCCTGCAATCAGATACAGCCGCTCCCGGCGCGACATTTTAAGCATCATCTTTTTCATCGGGGTTCCTCAGGGTTACAGACAGGCTGAATTCGTGGTAGTCGCCGACCTTTTTGTCGATATCCGATGTGCTGATCGTATCCACCATGGGAAGGGCCATCAACAGTTCCGGGATCCGGTCGGGCTCCTTGGATGCGCCTCGGATACGGATGCCTTCACCATGCTTATAGCTGAGCGAACGCAAATAGGTATCCTCCGGCAAAATGTCCGATGCCGCCTTGAGCACCGCCATTACACTGACGTGTTGCTGGCAAATATCGTCCAGTCGATAGAGCTGCCGCTTCATTTCCCGGTTTTTATCCTTCATCCGCTGCACCGGCGCAACTCGGCGGCGTACCTTGGCCAGCTCCTCCGCCACCTGTTTACGCTGTAGCGCAGGAGCCCCGGTCTTAAAGGCCATTCCCGCCACCAGCTCAGCCGCTAGCAATACACATAGCCCCGAGATAATCAGGGTTCGTTTGCTGATCGGAACCTTTCGATCCCTGTTTTCCAGCAGATTCAAATGAAGGGGAAGTTCCGCCGTTGCGGCGAGCAGCACATCGACCAGCGGTTCTTCAGTTCCGAAGCCTTCCGGCGCTTCAAGCGGATGAACCCGCAAGCCAAAGGCCGTGCCCAGGTCGGCCTCGAAGGATTCCGATAACTCCGCGCCGCCCGTCAGCCAGATACGGCCAATGCTTTCGTCGCCCAGCCATTCCTTGTGCTTGGCCATCATTTGGCGCGCGGCCGTGAGCACCCGTTCCGGGCTAAAGCCCGGCGCATCGTGGCCGATCAATTGCGAATCCTGCAACTGCCCTTCCCCATACAGACATAGCTCCACATTCTGGAGATCGGAAACCACAAGCAGGGTCGGTACGGCGCCACGAGGCGGAACAAGGGCTGAACTGAACGGCACGACCTCGTCGATCGGCACTCCGACCTCCTCGAAACATCCCGCCAATGCTTTGACTTCCGACTGACGAGCCGCCACCAAATTCAGAATCAACTGTTTTTCATCGCGTGTCGAAACCGCCGACCAAGCCAACGCACGGTCGTTTTCCGGCAACGGCACATGGCGGGTCGCCTCGAACTCGATCATGTTTTTAATATCGCTCTGCCCCATCGCCGGATAGCGTAGCGTTCGCTGCATCACACCATCGCGCGGAATGCACAGCGTCACCCGCGATGGAGTCTTCTCAACAGACTCCATCCGTTCCGCAACGGCTTCATAGACCCGCTCATCCCGCGGCAGTCGCTCCATTAGTTTGATCTGCGCACCAAGCACGGTGTAGTCGATGAAAACCACATCGACCTCCTCGTCCCGGAACAGGATGCACATGTTTGCTTTTTTAACCATAGGATTGACCCGATTTAGGTTGTTACGTTTTCAGTGCTAAGTTCAGTATCCAAATTCCTCTTCTTCAGGGACTCCGTAGGCGCGGATGCGTTCAATGGCCTCCGCACCGGCATTTTCGAGCAGATCTTCAATGCGATAGGTTTGATCCCTCTCTAAAAGGACGAGCCTCAACAGGATGATGTGACGCGAAAGATAGATTGGTTCTATTTGCTGCTTGTCCTCGTCATAGAATTCGACTTCGTCCTCCTCCCCGAAATCCTGCGGCACAAAGCCCTGCGCCACGAGGTAGAGGTGCTGCGGTTTTCGCTCGATTTTCCGATAGCGCTCCTCTTCCTCGCGGGAACGCTCCGCATCGGACGGTAAAATTCCGTCGATGATATATTTCCGGGAAGCCATCCCTTCGGGGCTGTTGTCGCCCATAAGGTACCGTAGCAGGCCGCCGCCCACCAGAATGCCATCCTCGATTCGTACGGGGTTGCCATAGCCATAGAACATTTCCGGCGTGAAGCCATGGATCAGCAGGATTTCCTCCAGGTGGTCGACCGGAGCGTTCTTCACATGGCGGGGAGGCTCCAGCGATTGATAGAACTCCTCCTCCGCGCCGTTGGCCCGCGTCAGGTTGTCGGAGTCGATCCAATCATGGAAGGCATCGACGAGTTCGTTGCGCTCTTCGCCCTCCTCGATTCCGCAGGCGACTTCCAAAAGGCGGTGCCAATCATTCACGCTAACCTGATTGGGGTCCATGGCGCTGGGTTTATGAATTATTCGGTACGAGGCCAGTCCGCGCCCCAGCTCATAGCCCTCGCGATACAGCTCCAGCTCCTCGATTTGCGATTCAAAGTCTTCCGCGCCCGTCACAAAAAAAGCATTGCCGTATTCATCCGCATAGAGCGTTGTATTCTTTCGTGCCAGCTCCATTCGTGCGAGCGCCAGCGCACTCCGTGCGAGCTGGAAATTCATGGCTTCTTCATAGTGGCCGCCCGCCGCCTTAAGCTCGCTTTTCATGCCTGCGCCAAAATCGGCAATCAGCACCGCCAGAATCACCGCCACCGCCAGCACCATGATCAGCGCGGATCCTTCCTTGCGGTTTCTTCTATGTTTATCTGAGTTCATCCGTGGCTTAAATTCCTTTTCGCCGGATCGAATAATCAAAAAACAACGACTCGGTCCCTGCCTTTGGAAGATCGAGCACGAGCTCTATAAAATCGGGCAGGCGCACCGAATAATCCGTGTCGATATCGTCCGGCTCCATCTCTTCGGCTTCGGGCTCGGCGGTAAAGCCGCTCTGTTGCAATTCCCAATAGCGGAAAAAAATATCGGACGCATCGGCCAGTAACAGGATTTCCTGCGCAGGCAGCCGATCCTCCGAAAAACGCTCCTCGCCCCAGTCCTCGCCAACGGGATTATCGATCCCTTGCAGATAGGCGACATCCTTGAGCCACAGGCTGTAACGCGCCGAGTCCTCATCCATCCGCGCCTCGACCGTGATCCAGTGCGTATAGCCATCGCGCTCGGCATCCAGAAACGGGCGGTCCAGCACAAAGCCGAGGATGAGCTCCTCGCCGCGAAAACGATAGCGCCCATCTGCCGCATCATAGTTTGGATCATCCGCCAGCCAGCTGCGCTCCCGCGTTGAAACCGTAACAACCAGCGCGTCCCGCAGCGCACCGCCCAACACCGTCTCAAACGACCGCATCCGCGTCAGATTATCCATCGCAGCGGTTCCCTGCCCGATCGTCGCAATCGAATTTTGCAGCACCCCGGCAATCGCCCCGCCGAGAATGCCCAGCAACGTCAGCGCCACCAGTAATTCCAGCAGCGTAAACCCCGAATGTAAACTATGCCCGTTGTGCTTCATCGGCTTTGAAAAAGTTCCAATCCCTGGAGTTCCACCTTGCGTCTGAGCTCCCCGCCCTCAACATCGCTCCACTGCACAAGAACCGACATCGAATACGGCTGCAACCCGCGCGACCGTCCCGCTTCGTCGGAAGTCATGCCCGGCAGCTCATCGTCCATTTCCTCAATGGCGGCGGTCCAGACATAGCGCCCCTGCCCCCCCTCGATTTCCGCCGTCGGCACAAACTTAAACCGCCGCAGCGCATTCATCTCCCGCGTCGCAATCCGCAGCGCGCGGGCATACTCCTCCGAAAAGGAAACATCCTTCATATGATGGCCCAGCGCCACCAGCATGCCCGACACGCCGATCGCAAACACCACCAGCGCCACCAACACTTCAAGCAAGCTGAACCCGCCGGAGGAACGTTTTCCCTCGCTGCGCGCTGGTGAAACGTGACTACACCTTTTCACAATTCCTCCCCCGCAATCCGACTCACGACCTTCGGTTTCCCGGTGAGAATATCGGCAGCAATATCGAGCCGGAGCTCTTCGAAATAAAGGCTGACCCCGCCGCCATCGCTCCCCCCGAAATGGGTAAAGGAACATGCGCGAATTTCGCCTTCGGGTTGTTCTTCCAACGTTTGGAAATCCGGAAGAGGATCGTCCACCCTTTCAAAGGGGTCATCCGCCGCCGCCATGGCAATCTGATCGACGGGAAACGCCTCGATAAAGAATTCATCGTCAAAGGCCAGCGCCCGCTCGAAGTGATTGCTCATGACCAACGCCCGCTCCTCTTCATCGAGCTCGCCCGTCATTAGCGCACGGTAGGCGGAGGACTCGGCGGCATGGACTTCGTTCAGCACCGGATCGATCCAGATGTCGACCCGGATCTTACGGTTCATCGCCGCCGCCCGGGCCTCCAGCATCAACGACATGACCCGCCGCCCTTCCTTGCGCAGCGTATGCTTTGGCGAGGTCATCGAAGCAATGGTTGGAATGCTGATCGTGACCACCACCCCGATGATGGCCAAGACCACCAGCAGTTCGATCATCGTAAACCCGCATGTCCGTCCATTACGCATCACGTATTACTCATCCAGATTCGACAGGTCGGCGTTGAACTTTTCGCCGCCCTCTTCGCCATCGGCACCGAACGAAGCAATTTCATAGGCCTCGCCGTCGGGGCCGGGCATGGAATAGAGGTAGTCGATGCCCCAGGCATCGAGGATCGACTTTTGCTTGGAGAGATATTTCCCCGCCCAGTTGCCCTCGTCGCCCTCCGGCGCCTGCATCAAAGCCAGCAGCCCCTCGTCCTCGCTCGGATAGTTTCCAACATCGAGCTTGTAGCGTTCGAGCGCGGTTTCGATCTGGGTGAACGAAGCCTTCGTGGCCTTCACCTTCGCCTTATCTTCCTCGCCGGAAAAATTCTGCACGGCAATGGTTCCAATCACCATCAGGATCACGAGAACCACGAGCAGTTCCACCAAGGTGAAACCCGATTTCTTGTTTTTCTTATTCATCATTTTCTCCATTTCTATTATCCCGCCGAGGTGCTCATCGCCATGATGCCTTGCATCATACTGATGACGATAAAACCCACGACGATTCCCAAGACCACGATAAAGGCGGGTTCGAGCACGCTGACGAACCGTTCCGTGGATGCGGCCACTTTTTCTTCATAGCGCTCGGCCACCTTGTCGAGCATGGTGCCGAGCTCGCCCGAATCCTCCCCCATCGTAATCATGCGTGAAGCCAGCTCGGGGAACTCCGCGTGCTGCTGGAGCACGGGGCCCATCGGCTTGCCGCCCTGCACCGCTTCGTAGACCTTTTTCATCAAGCTGCGCAGGGCCGCGTTTTCGAGCGTTCCTCCCGTGATGGATAGTGCCTGTAAAATCGGCACCTGCCCTTCGAGCAACGCGCTGAGCATACGGCAAAACCGGCTGGTTTCGGCCTCGGCGATCAAGTTTCCAAGGATAGGAAATTTCAACCCTTTCAGCCCCCACTTTACTTTTCCCTCTTCCGAGCGCGTTGAATATTTATATGCCCCAAAGCCGGTGATAACCAGAAGGGGAAATGCCCACCAATAGACTCGGCTGAATTCGCTCATGGCGATGATTGTGCGCGTCGAAGCGGGGAGCAAACGGCCGCCATCGGCAAAGAGTTCGGAAAGCTTGGGGATCACGACCAACATCATAATGCCCACCACGGCCACGCCCATGACCAGCAGGAGCGAGGGGTAGATCATGGCGCTGACGACTTTCGAGCGGAGTTTTTGTCGGCGTTCGAGCAAGGCGGCCAAACGACGCATGATCAGGTCGAGCGCACCGGAGGCTTCGCCGCCGCGCACCATGTTGGAGTAGAAACGTTCGAACACCTTCGGGTGCCGCGCCAGCGCATCGGCGAACGAGGCCCCGCCATTCACATCTTTCCAGACCTCGTTCAGTACCTCCTTAAACCCGGCGTGCGAGCAGAGGTCGGCTTGAGTTTTCAACACTTGTTCGAGCGGAATTTTGGCATCGAGCAACGCCGAGGTTTCGGATGAAAACTCCATGAGCTGCTGCGTCGTGATGCGGCCGCCGATGGAACGCGTCGCTACGGAAAAACTTTCGGAACTTTCGGCGGATTCAATCTTCAGGATCACCCAGCCGTTTCGTTGTAGCATCTGCACGGCCCGGGCTTTTGACGGCGCCTCGATCGAGCCGTTGCGCGGCTGCCCATCGTCGGTCATGGCTTTGTAGGTGAATTTTATCATTGGCCTACGTCCATTGCGTTACGCGGCGGATTTCTTCGACGGTGCTGGTTCCGGCCACGATGGCTTGCCAACCGCATTCGCGCAGAAGCTGGGTTCCGTTGCGCCGGGCGAGCTCGCGGATGGGGCCGGCTTCGGGGCTTTTCTGGATGAGCTCGCGCATTTCGTCGCTGGCTCCCATGAGTTCGTAGAGACCGACGCGGCCGTAGAAGCCGGTGCCATCGCAATGCTCGCAGCCTTTGCCGTGGTAGAGGGTGTATTCGGGCTCGATGGCTTCGGGAAAATCGGAGAGGTGTGAACGGGTGACGGTGGTGGCTTCGGCGCAGTGGGTGCAGACGCGGCGACAGAGCCGCTGGGCGAGCACTCCGGTGAGCGCGGAGGCGATGAGATAGCTCTCGACCCCCATGTCGGCAAGTCGTGCGATGCTACCGGCGGCATCGTTGGTGTGCAGGGTCGAAAGCACCATATGCCCGGTGAGCGAGGCCTGAATGGCGATGTCGGCGGTTTCGGCATCGCGGATTTCACCGACCATGATGATGTCAGGATCCTGCCGAACGATGGAGCGCAGGCCGTTGGCGAAGGTCATTCCAATCTTGGGGTTCATCTGGATCTGATTGATGCCGCTGAGCCGGATTTCGACGGGATCTTCGATGGTGATGATTTTTACTTTGTCGGAATTAAGGTGGGTAAGCGCAGTGTGCAGCGTGGTGGTTTTTCCGCTCCCGGTCGGGCCGGTGACGAGGATGAAGCCTTGGGGCTGATCGACCATTTTGGTGAAGCGTTCGCATTCGTGATCGGGCATACCGAGGCTGGAAAAGTTGAGCTCGACCTGTTGCGAATTGAGCAGACGAATGACAATGCTTTCGCCGTAGATGGTGGGCGTGGTGGCCACGCGCATGTCGAGATCGTGACCATGGATTTGCATTTTGATGCGGCCATCCTGCGGAATGCGGCGCTCGGCGATGTCGAGCTTGGCGAGCAACTTCATGCGGGAGGTGACGGCGGCGTGGTGCTTTTTGTCGATCGATTCGGCTTCGTGGAGGACTCCGTCGACGCGGTAGCGCACACGCAGCTTGTATTCGCCGATCTCGACGTGGATGTCGGATGCGCGTTTTTCGACCGCCTGCGTGATGATCAGATTAACCATGCGGACGACGGGCGCTTCGAGCGCGAGGTCGCGCAGGTGCTCCTCTTCGTCGCCCCAGTCGCCGGATTCAAAAACCTCGGCATCGGCCATCATGGTGTTGAGATTGTTTTCCGCAAATTCATGGACCTTGACGAGCGCTTCATCCATTTGTTCCTCGCCCACGAGATAGACGGGCAACGCTTCGCCGTGGAGGAGACGGGCGGCTTCGAGGGTCGACCAGTCGGTGGGGTCGTCGGTGATGGCGCAGAGGGAATCTTCCAGCGTTTGGAAAAGGACACGGTGTTCAACCATGAAGGGAAACGGTAGGTTCTCTTCAAGGAAGAGGTAGTCGGCTGGTTTTTCGTGGGGGCAAACGGGCAGGCTGTATTGTTCAGACAATGCCTCGACAAGTTCCGAGGGTTGGATCACGCCGTCATCGATAAGGATTTTTCCAATCCTCAATACTCCCCCGCCCTCTTGCTGCTTGCGGTGCGCGGACTGGATGGCATCGCGGTTGGCCCGGCCGTTCGCGACGAGGATGTCGCCTAGTTGCCGATAGGCCATTATTCCTGCTCCGCGGTTTCGGTGGACTCGGGGAGAATCGTTTTCTTCGGAACGAAGGGGCCGTCTTCGAGATCGTAGAGATCGCGGATATCCTTCTCGCTCATGGAGCCGAGGATTTTTCGGCGGAAGTCGCGGGTGAGCAGGTCGGTTTCGTCGCGGCTATCCACAACGTGGGGGGTGAGGATCATCAAGATTTCGGTGCCTTGTTTGCGGGTCACGGTGCGGCCAAAAAACCAGCCGATGAAGGGAACATTCATGAGGTATGGAATGCCAACACGCGCTTCGATGTCGGCGCGTTCGATCAATCCGCCGAGGATGATGGTTTGGCCGTTGTCGACTTGAAGATTGGAGCGGATTTCGCGAGTGCGGAAGACGGGGGCATCGAACTCGGTGGCCAGCTCGTCCTCTTCGACGCGCCGCACGACTTGTTCGATATTGAGGGTGACCATGTCGTTGTCGTCGATATGCGGCGTGACGGTGAGGGAAATTTTGGCATCGCGGTAGTCGAAGGAAAAGTTTTCATTGCCGCCGGAGCTGAGTGTGCTTTGGCGGATGGGCACCTCTTTTCCGAAGGAAACCTCGGCTTCCATGCCGTCGCGCGTGAGGACGTTGGGCGAGGAGAGCACTTGCAGGCGGTTGTCGGTCTGGGCGGCATGGATGAGCGCCATTTTCTTGTCGCTCGATGTGATGAGATAGGTCAGTCCGTCGGCGGCATTGTTGAGCGGTACGGTTCCGGCAGCAATCTCGCCGAGCTGCAGCCCGCTCATGAGGGCGCCGGCGTTGACGGGATTGCCCCCGCCCTGAATCGACCATTCGATTCCGAGGTCGGTACTTTCGTCGAGAACCACCTCGACAATGGTGGTTTCGATGAGGACCTGGCGGCGGGATTTGTCGAGCTCGTTGATGGTTCGCTCGATCTCGCGGTGCATGTCAGCTGGAGCATTAATAATGAGGGTGTTGGTGTCTTTGTCGGAGAGGATGATAACTTCCTCGTCCATCGGGCTGGAGGAGGGCGGGCCATTACTGTTTTTGGCTGTGACGGCAGGCTTGGCTGCGGGTTTCACGGGCGTTTTTGAGGTGGCTTTTGCCTTGGTCGCAACTTTAGCAGGGTTGCTCGGGCTTTTTTTAGTGGAGGTTTTTCCGAGCTCGCGTTCGCGTTGCTGCGCCTGCTTGTAGAGGTCGGAATAAAGATTGCTGAGCGTCTTGCCGATCACATCGGCTTCGATGACTTGCATGCGATAGACCTTGGTGACGCGTTCGTTGAGGCTGTCGGAGCGATCGAGCAGTGTGATCCAGCGGTCGATTTCAGGAACGAGGCTTTGCGGCAGGTTTTGTGCAATGACGGTGTTGAGACGGGCCACGGCCACGAAACGGATTTGCGAGCCGTCGCCGCCGGCGCGGCGGTAGAAAATGTTGGTGAGTTCGCGGGCGACGTCCTCGGCATCGGCTTCTTTGAGGATATAGTGCGAGAGAACGGACGGCGGGAAGTCGACGAGTTTTACGAGTTCCTCCATTTGCTTGAGATAAGCGCGGGTGCCGAGAATGATGAGGGTGCGCGAGCCACTCAATCCAAAGGCGCGCTGCGGCTTTCCGCCGATGGTTCCGATGAATTGCTGCGCACGGCCGGCATCGATATTCTGCAACTCGATGACCCCGATGATCGGCTTGCCGTCGGAGAGTTCGCTTTCTTCGAAGGCCTTGACGACGGGCCGGATGTCGGATGGGGCAAAGATCCAGACCCGCCCGCGCAGGGTGCGCTGGACGCCGGCGGTTTCGAGGATGGCATCGAAGAGTTCGAGCTTGTGCTCGCGGTTCCATGTGGTGACATCGCCGGCGCGGATGCTGACTTCCTGCGTGACGTTGACGGAGGGGGATATGATGAATTCCATGCCGAGGTCGCGGGAGAGGACTTCGATGCAGTCTTTGAGGGTGACGTTTTCCCAGTTGATGGCGACTTCGGATTTGGAGGCATCGCGGACGACGGTGGTTTGCACGGGCGGAATGGAGGTGGAGGCATCGCGGGTGCTGGCGATGGCGGTTCCCTTGGGCACGCCCCCGCCGACGGCGGGTGGGGTTTCGGGGGTCGGCTGCTGCGCCATCGCCATCGGTAGATTCATGGTGAACATGGCCAGCATGAGCACCCAGTGGGTGAGCTTATTGTTTTTTCGCATTGTTGCTTCCTCGAATTGTTGAAAATCCCGCCTGTACTTTTATGAGACGCCGCCATAGCGGGGGTTTCAGACAGGGTAGCCAACAAATCGAAGGAGAGGAAGGCCTTCTCTATTCTGCGTCGAGCGAGCAGGCGAGCGGCGCGGATGGGCGGAAGGGTTGCTCAAAGGCTTCGGCGAAATCGTAGCCGCCGGAAAAATCGTCGATGGAATCTTCTTCGGTTTTGCCGAGCAGGCCTTCGTTAACGAGGTTGAAGACGATATGCCCAAAGTCGATACATTCGTTGATGCCCCATTCGGAGAGAACGCGTTTGGTGACGGGGCCGTATTCGGAGAGTGCATATTCCCGGATGCCGCTGAGGAGCTCCTTCCCGCTGATGTGACGGTGGTTTTCGAGCTTGCGGACGGTGTGATCGAGGGCTTCCCGCACAAAGAAGTAGGCTTCTTCTGTGTAGCGCAAATCCCTCTTCAGGATCCGTTCGAGTACATTTTCTGTATGGGGCATTTTCATCGTATCTATATCTGCTTCCGCACGTTTTCTGCCAACTCGTTCATTTCGTCAAAATTTTCGTATGTTTTGGCGTTCCAGTTCCAGTGGTGCCCGTCGTTCTCAAAGCGCGGGATCACGTGGATGTGGATATGGGGAACTTCCTGCCCCGCCGCCGTTCCGTTGTTTTGCATGATATTGACCCCATCCGCACCCAGTCCGTTCATTTGTGCTTTTGCAATCCGCTTGGCGGTCAAGTGGAGCCGGGTCAATATTTCATCGGGCGTTTCGGTGACGGGGTCGTAGTGTTTCTTGGGAATAACCAACGCGTGCCCTTTAATGATTGGGCCAATGTCCATGAACACGAGGATATCGTTGTCTTCATAGATCACCGTTGCCGGGATTTCCTTGTTTGCGATTTTACAAAATATGCATTCCTTCATGGGGGCTCTCTTTTTCCATACCAGCGGGCGTGTATACTCTGGCGGTCTCGTTTTTCAAGTAAAAATGCCGGGAAGCCAAACCGATGAGAAAAACAGTGAAGATAACCAAGATGTAGGTCTTCTCCAGATCCGTTAGCCAAAAGCTGGCTTGTAGGGGGGTCGGCTGTTTATCGATCACGAAGGAAATTTGCCAAATCCTGTTGGATTTGGCAACTGCGTATGTTGGGTCGGAGGGGGTTAATCTGCTCTTAAATGTTATTCCGGTGCGGGCGGCGGGGTTTGTTCCGGCGGCATTTTCGGATACGGGGGATTATTGCCGTGGTTATTCGATTTGGGCTTGGGGGGAACGTCCGGGCGGGGCGGAAGGCCGGAACCCCCTCGTCGACCGTGTTGCCGGAATTGTGTGCGGGCGGACTCCATGAAACGGGCGTATTTTTCCTTCCCCAATATCTTTTCCATCTCCATGCGGTTGCGTACGAGAATTTTAATCTGTTCGGCCTGGGCGTTGACCATGTTCTCGATGGCGGCATCGAGTTCGGCTTCCGTGGCTCCATTATCCTGAAGTTTAGAAAGCTTTTCGCGGGCCGCGTTGGAACGTTGCATGTTGTTCTTCATTTTTCCGCGATGTTTATCCTGAAGTTCCCGGATTTTGATTCGGTCTTCTTCACTCACACCAATCTGGGTTAGGGATTTATCCATGAACCGGTACTTGCGCTCTTGGTGTTCCTTGCGCTGCCGATCGGTCCATTCCGCTGAATCCGGGCGGTCGTGTTTGTTTCTCTCGAACCTGAGGCCGTCGCTATACCTTTTTTGGAACTCATTGGTTTGCTGGGCCAGTACGGGAATCGCCATGGCCGATAATAATAGAATCATACCTTTTTTTTTCATTCGCACACCTTCCCATTCAATAGATCGGTTCATTAAACGCGATACCGTCCCTATTATTGCCTTACAGAAGTTCAATCTTTTCTTTCATATTGCCGACGTTAATTCCAGCTATTTTACATCGACCCATCTCGGATGGTAATTATTTGATTCCGTTTTCAGGAACAAAAGGGGTTCGATGCTCGAAATAACTGGATTTCCTTTTTTTCGAACTCCTTTTTACGGATACACACTGTAAAATTAGGCCTGTTAATGTCTTTCTGATCGCACAACTCCTTAGTCATTTTAAATTTACGACGACGGAAGGAGACTCCTTCCGATATTTGACTGCCCATTTTTCCGATGTGGGATCATCTATCTTGTGTTGTGATGACGGCTGGTGCCTACATTTTGTGGTTATTGTTTTTTTTTGTTTTTTTGTTTTGTAATCCCTTGAGCGCTCAATCGCATTTTCATACCTTACAAATTCAGGTTATTAAAAGAGGAACACGCTGCCTGTTAGTAACTTGTCAATAACTCGGGAATACCTGTTAAGGGAACGGATTTGTAGGGATAATGAGCAACGAGAACTGTACTATTTGGGATGAGGCGTGCAAACAACTCAAGGGGATTCTCTCCAACGATATTTATGATCGTTGGATTGCGGTCATCCAGTGTGCGGAAGTTTCCGGAACTACCATGCGTCTTGCGGTGGCCAACGATTTCTATAAAGACTGGTTGGATGAAAATTATTTTCCAATGATCCGCAAGGCTGTAATGGTCGTCAGCGGGAAGGAAATGGATATTTCGCTGGAAGTCGATAGCACGTGCTTTGAAACGGTGAAGGAAAAACCGGCTCCAGAGCCCTCCCATTCCTCCATTTCATTACCAAACCTTGGATTGGGAGGTAAGAAACCGACGCATAACCTGAATCCAAACTACACGTTCGACTCCTTTGTGGTCGGCGACTCCAACCAATTCGCCCATGCGGCGGCCATGGCGGCGGCCAATTCGCCTTCGCGCACCTACAACCCGCTGTTTCTCTATGGTGGTGTTGGACTGGGTAAAACCCATTTAATGCAGGCGATCGGAAACCATGTGGCATCGAAAAAACCGCGTTCAAAAATATGCTATATCACCTGCGAAGCGTTCCTTAATGAATATATCGACGCTTTGAAAAACAACAACATTGCGGCCTTCCGAAAAAAATACCGGAAAATTGACATGTTGATGATTGATGATATTCAGTTTCTGGACGGAAAATCCCGTTTGCAGGAAGAGTTTTTTCATACCTTCAACGCCCTTTTTGAAAG
>JAOZKS010000012.1:0-2175 GCA_029935255.1 Pontiella sp. | reverse complement strand
ACACTTCTGATCGCACCCCGAGCGAAATGGCCGGTTTGGCCCCGCGCCTGATTTCGCGCTTTGAATGGGGCTTGGTTACCGAACTTGGAAAACCGGATGTGGAAACACGCATGGCCATTCTTCGCAAAAAGGCGGAGCTGCTGAACCTGCATATTAATCTTGAACTTCTCGATTATCTTGCCGAACGCATCTCCTCGAACATCCGGAGTCTGGAAGGTGCCTTGATTCGAGTGGCCTCTTATATTTCCCTAACGAACCAACAGGTCGATGTGGCTAAAATTGAAGATCTACTTCGCGACCTACTCGATAAAGAGTCTCAAGCCACCATCAACATCGATATGATCCAACGCACCGTGGCAGAGCATTTCGACCTGCGCCAGTCCGATATTCTGGGCAAGAAACGGTCAAAGGATATTGTCTGGCCACGGCAGATTGCCATGCATCTTTCCCGGAGCATGACCTCGCAATCCTTCCCCGTTATTGGTGAGGCCTTCAGTCGGAACCATGCCACCATTCTTTATGCGAATGGGCAGGTTTCTGAAAAGGCAAAGGATGACCGCGCACTTCAGCAAACCATCGCTATCCTAAAAGACAAGGTCAGCAAGAATTGCGCTAAGGCGGTACAATAAGAAGTCCTTCCAACCGCTCTCGCCGGGAGACCTTTCCGTATGAAAAACCGGCAGGGTATCCTTCTTTTTTCTCCGCGCTTTTACCTACCCCGCTTTCGTTTCTTTTTGACAGGGGCAACCCCCAAATTATAACCTCTCCGCCTGTTCATAAAATTTGGATAACCTGTTTAGTATCTGATGATAGGTTCAACAACTCCGAGTTATCCACAGAACTACCTTTATATACCCATCTTATCAACAGGGTTATTAGGTTTTTCAAGTTTTTACAGGTGACGAGGTTACAGAAAATATATACGGTTCGAGGCGGTTGTCCACAGACCACTAATAATAGTGAATTTATAAATAGAATATACTAATATAACAGGAGGCTTGTTAATGAAGATCAGCATCGAGAAGGATCAGATCCTGGAGGCATTGCATAAAGTGCAGTCCATCGTTGGGCAACGAACTACGCTACCGATTCTTTCGAACGTGCTGCTTGAGGCAGAGGATGGAAAACTCACGCTCTCAACGACGGACATGGAAGTCAGCGTTCGAACCAGTCTCGAAGCGGATGTCAGCCAATCGGGGGCCACCACCCTTCCTGCCCGTCGCTTCTTCAGCATTTGCCGCGAGCTTCCCAGCCATCAAGTCGATATTACCGTGAGCGAGAGTGATGTGGCGGAGATCACCTCCGGGTCGGCCCACTTTAAACTCGAAGGACTCTCCAAAGAGGATTTTCCTCCTATGCCCACATTCGAAGAGAGTTTATCCTATAAGCTCGATCAGGGGGTTCTGAGGGATATCCTTCAGAAAACATCCTACGCGGCCTCTACGGATGAATCCCGTGCGATTTTGAATGGTTCTCTGATGGCCTTCCGCGACAACAAGCTCACCGTCGTCTGCACCGATGGCCGCCGCCTCGCTCTTGTGGAGCAGGAAATCGATATTCCCGATGAAGCCGAACTCGATATCGTCGTACCGACCAAAACCATCACCGAGCTCATTAAAACACTGGAAGATGAAGGCGAGGCCATCATCAAAACCTCCGCCACGCAGGTTGCTTTTGAATTTGGAAATATCTTCATCATCTCCAAACTCATCGATGGAACCTACCCGAACTATCGGCAAGTCATTCCATCCCAGTGCGAGGAGCGCATCCCGATTGATCGCGAAATCCTCCACGATGCCGTGCGCCGTGTTTCATTGATGCTCGACGATCAGGCTGCATCCGTAAAAGTAAAAATTACCGAAAACCGCATTGAGCTACTTACTTCCTCTCCTGAAGTCGGTGAAGCGAGTGAAACGATTCCAGTGAAATATTCAGGAAAAGATATCACCATCGCCTTCAATCCCGGCTTCATGATGGCCCCGCTTAAGCATTTGGACAGCGACGAAGTTTTCCTTGAACTTTCCGATGATCTAAGTCCTGGTGTCATCAAATCCAATGTTCCCTTCCTATACGTCATCATGCCCATCCGCGTGAACTAGGGATGGAAAATGGATTGGTGGAGGATGGGTTGGTTTGAAAAAACAATCGTAGACCAACCATTCTGTATTCTTAATT
>JAOZKS010000158.1 GCA_029935255.1 Pontiella sp. | reverse complement strand
CCGTCAACGTGCCGGCAACGGGGGCCGCAGTCTTCTACGAGGTGATCGCCACTCCTGCTCCGTAAGAACGGTTAATCTTCAACCGAGAAGCCGCCCCGATTCGTTCGCGGGCGGCATTGTGACTCCTCCACAAAATCCATGGGTGGATGCAGGATTCCTGCCAAAGATTGGCCGGGTGGGGCCACGAGAGCGACGATAAATCCCGCGCCCGAGTGAAAAGGCAGGACTTGCCGGAGTGGTGGCCGGAACATGCCTTGGGTAGCGAATAGAAATTAACCGGAGTATATCGATGCCGCAGATGACTGAAGCTTATGTGATTGAAACTGCCCGAACTCAGTTGGTGCTGGCTGAAGGGGAGCAGCTCCATCAACTTTATTATGGACAACGGCTTTCCAATCCGGCCGAGCTGGCCATGCTTGATGAGCATGCCTTGCCCGTCATGTCGCAGTTGGGTGCGGGCGACGATGCCGGTGCCCTCCGCGTAACCCACGCCGATGGAAACCTGACGACTGAAATGCAGTTGATCGGAAACGAGACGGTCGCAGAGTCGGATGCCGCAACTGTCCATACCTTCAAGTTTAAGGACGCGTACTACCCCTTTTTCATGGAGCTCCATTTTAGGGCGTGTTCCGACGTGGATGTGATCGAGAGTTGGTCCACCTACCATCACGACGAAGACTCCGATGTCCTGATGCACGCCTTTCCCGCCCCGCAGCTTGCCTTCGGGCGGTTGGGCGATGAGCAATACGTCACCCATTTCCCCGGACACGAACTGAACGAAATGCGCGTGGAGGAAACCCGGCTTACACCGGGGCTGAAGGTGATCGAAAACAACGAGGGAGCCCACTCTTCCTTCGGGAGCAATCCCTCCCTGATTCTTTCGGTGGATCGACCCGCCCATGAAACCTGCGGCGAGGCGATCGGTTGTGCCCTCGCATGGACGGGTTCATGGCGAATGGAGATTGCGAAGGGGTTGGGCAACCAGATCACCATCACCGCCGGGGACAATCCCCGAGGCTCATATCGGCTGGAGCCGGGCAAGGTGCTGGCCTCACCGAAGCTCATCACCACCTACAGCGATCAGGGCAAGGGAAAGGTTTCCCGCAACTTCCATCGCTGGGCCCGTGCGTACTGCCTGAACGAAGGAACCCGGCTTCGTCCTGTCCTGCTCAATAGCTGGGAGGGCACCTATTTAACCTTCGATGAAAAAACGTTGACCGATATGATGGACGGGGTTGCCGAGCTGGGCGGCGAAATGTTTGTGCTCGATGATGGCTGGTTTGCCAACGGTGAGTTTGCCCGCGATCACGAACGGGCTGGTTTGGGCGATTGGCAGGTGAATCGCCAGAAGCTTCCGCGCGGTATTCGCTACCTAACCGACTATGCCAAAAGGAAGGGGATTGAGTTTGGCATCTGGGTGGAGCCGGAAATGTTCAACAGCGCGTCCCAACTCTACGCCGACCATCCCGAGTGGGCCTTGATGTCGCCAAACCGCGAAGTACGCTGGGGGCGCGGCGGAACCCAGGGCATTCTCGACATGGGCAATCCGGAGGTGCAGGAATTTGTTTTCCGGTTGATGGACGAACTACTGACCGAAAACCCGGGCATTAGCTATGTCAAGTGGGATGCCAATCATACGATCACCCAGCCGGGATCGATCTTTCAGCAGGGTGGCCGGCAGTCCAACCTCTACCACGACTATGTTCGGGGATACTGCGGCGTGATGAAACGCCTCACCGAAAAGCATGCAAAGGTGATCTTCAAGGTCTGCGCCTCCGGCGGTGGACGGGTGGATTTCGGCAGCTTGGAATATGGCCACGAATTCTGGACGTCCGACAACACCGATGCCATGCAGCGCATTTTTATCCAGTGGGGGACGGGCCATATCTATCCAGCCTCCGCCATGGCCTGCCATGTCTCCGCATCGCCGAACCACCAAACCCGGCGGGCAACACCCATCAAGTTTCGCTTTGATGTGGCTATGATGGGTCGCATGGGATTTGAGCTGCGTCCCGTCAATATGACGAAGGAGGAGCTGGCCTTTTCCAAGGCTGCGGTGGAAACCTACAAGCGCATCCGCCCAGTGATACAGCAGGGCGATCTCTACCGCTTGATCAGCCCTTACGAAACCAACTACGCGGCCCTGATGTATGTCAGCGCCAACCGCCGCCGCGCCATCCTCTTTGCCTATTGCCACACCTTCATGAAAGCCTATGCCCAGCCTTGGATTAAGCTTCAGGGTTTAGATGTGGATAGGAAATATATTCTCACCGAAATCAATCTCGAAGACGGCTGGCAGCATGCCAAGCAGGTTGATGGAAGGACGCTGACCGGCGACACCCTGATGAATGCGGGCATCGAGGTCGGTCTTGATGGTTCGTGCCGTGTAGGGAGCCTTCAGGGCGACTATGACAGCGCCGTGTTTGAGCTGATTGCCGCTGAATAAGCACTACATTTTCTCCAGTTCAACCTTGCCGGTGGAATAGCGGATTTGAAAGCGATCCCCGGCCGAGGCAGCGAATCCAGGGGGGAGGGCGCATTGCAGCAAGCCGTTGAGGGTTGCGGTTCCATTGATTGCCAGTGCGGGATTGCGTGTGCCGAGTTGTGCGTGCAGCTGGGCGGCGGCCGATTGATGGTAGTCGCCGGAGATTGATTCCGCCGGCCACGAGCGAGTCGATCGTGGGGGTTTGGGTGAGGGTTTCCATTTCCACATTTACATTGAGCGATCCCCAGCCGAGGTCGTCGGCGTAGAGATATAGGATATTGGGGCGCGGGGCGGCTTGCGCAGAAACGAAATGGACGCAGAGCATGGACAGGATAAGAAGCAGGGGGGCTTGGGGTATATATGGTTTCATTTTAAGATCCTTATTTGGCACCTCATATTCATAGCAAAGCACGGGGCGGAAAACTGATCTTAAACGAAGAGGGATTCGCCCTTCGTGCTGGCGGAACGGGGCGGTGGGTGCAAGATGGGGATCGTGAAAGTCCTTTCGGATTAGGGCTGGGCAACGTTGTGTAAATATTGTTTAGTTTCACGAGCGTATAGGAGACGGATTGAACCAACGGAGAGGCTATTATGGAAATCAAGGATATCAAGCGCATCGTGGAATTGATGAAGAACAACGATCTGACCGAGTTCGCGATGAAAGACGAAGATTTTGAGCTGGCGCTTAAACGCGGCGGTGAACAGCAGATTATGGTTGCAGCGGCTCCCGTGCAGGCGGCCCTGGCCGCAGTCCCTGCGGCAATAGCGCCTGTGGTGGATGAAGAGGATGGCTTGATTGAGATTCCCTCGCCAATCGTAGGCACGTTCTACCGCAAGCCTGCCCCCGAAGCGGACAACTTTGCCCAGGTCGGCACCGAGGTTTCGGAAGATAGCGTGGTCTGCATTATCGAAGCCATGAAGGTCATGAACGAAATCAAGGCCGAAGTTAAGGGCGTCATTAAAAAGGTGCTTGTCGACGACGCTTCGCCCGTGCAATACGGACAACCGCTCTTCCTCGTTGAACCCAAGTAAGGGAGTCGCCCATGTTTGAAAAGGTATTGATTGCCAATCGCGGCGAAATCGCCCTACGTATTATTCGAGCCTGCAAGGAGATGGGCGTTCGTTCCGTTGCCGTCTATTCCGATGCCGATGCGGATTCTCTCCATGTTCAGATGGCGGATGAAGCCATCTGCATCGGGCCCGCCGCCGCCAGCGAAAGCTATCTGAAAATCACCAATATCATCAGCGCCGCCGAGATCGCGGATGTGGATGCCATCCATCCCGGCTATGGATTCCTCGCTGAAAATGCGCACTTCGCCGAGGTCTGTGCGAATTGCAATATTACCTTCATCGGCCCCTCGCCGGATTGCATTCGCAACATGGGCGACAAAGCCATTGCGCGCGACACCATGAAGGCTGCGGGCGTACCGATCACTCCAGGCTCCGATGGAATTCTACCGACTTCCGATGATGCGTTGGCCCTTGCCCAGGAGATGGGCTATCCCGTGCTGCTCAAGGCCGTGGCTGGCGGCGGAGGAAAGGGCATGCGCGTGGCGCGCAACGATGTCAGCCTGGTTCAGGGCTTCATGGCCGCTGCGGCCGAAGGCGAGAACAACTTCGGCAATCCCGACCTTTTCATGGAAAAATATATCGAGTCCGCCCGGCACGTCGAAGTGCAGATTATTGGCGACAAGCACGGCAACGTCTGCCATCTGGGCGAGCGCGACTGCTCCATTCAGCGCCGCCACCAGAAGCTGGTGGAGGAGGCTCCGTGCCCGACGCTGAGCGACGAAGAGCGCAAGGCGCTTGGCGATGCTGCCGTCAAGGCCGCCAAGGCCGTCGACTACGACAGTGCGGGCACCTTGGAATTTTTGTACGACGAAACCGCGAAGCAGTTTTACTTCATGGAAATGAACACCCGCATCCAGGTGGAGCACACGGTTTCCGAAGAGGTGAGCGGGATTGACCTGATGAAGGAGCAGATCCGCGTGGCGGCAGGCGAAAAACTGTCCTTCACTCAGGATGAAGTGAAAATTACCGGGCACGCCATTGAATACCGCGTGAATGCGGAAGATCCGTACAATAACTTCACGCCATCTCCGGGCCCCGTCGAGGCGGTGCATTTTCCAGGAGGCCCAGGCATCCGCATCGATTCGCATGTCTATTCCGGCTACACGATTTCGCCGTACTACGATAGCATGATTGGCAAGATCATTGCGGTTGGGAAGGATCGCGACGAAGCCCTTTCCCGTTTAAGGCGTGCGCTGGAAGAATTCACCATCAACGGGCCGCATACTTCGGTTCCGCTGGGCGAAGCGCTATTGGTTGACCGCCGGTTCATCGAGGGAACGTACAATACGGCGTTCCTCGAAAAATTCATGCATGAAAATTTTCTAAATTCGTAACGTTAGAGACAAGGAGGCAGGGCTATGAGTGAGCAAACAGGAAACGTAGTGGCAGATCCCCGGGAATTTTCCGTGGCCGAGGCTTCGGGATCCGACTACGGGCAGATTCGCATCAATAACAACGTGATTGCCATTATCGCACACGAGACCGCAAAAAAGGTTCCAGGTGTGGTAGAGCTTCAGGGTTCGTTGGCAGATGGCATTGCCGGCATGATCGGGAAAAAATCGAAGGACAAGGGGATTCGGGTTGAGAAAGAGAACGAAGAGCTTCTTACAATCGATCTCACGGTCGTGCTGGAGTTCGGTGTTCGTATCCCCGAGATTTGCGTACAACTTCAGGCTGCAGTCAAAGAGGCGGTCGAGGATATGACGGGTCAGCAGGTTTATGCCGTGAATGTGGTGGTGCAAGGAGTTCGTAGCTCAGGCGAAAAATCCGAAGAGGAGTAGAGACTATGAAAGCGCGCTCAAGCAGACTCGGTGATATTGTTGTAACCCTTCTGTTATTGCTTATCGGTGGCGGGTTGATCTATGGAAACACCCTCAACCGGGAGGTAGGCCAATACATTTCCGATGCGCTGGAGATGCCGGTGGTCAGCATTGGATTGGGGTTTATCCTGGTTCTTTCCGTTGTCCTCCGGTGGGTAGGTGGCTTCCAGAAGCAAAAGGAAACCTTTATCAATTTCCATTCCGAGGACGGAAGCGTGGGGATCAGCACGAAAGCGATCTGCGACTTTATCGAACGTATCGGCAAGGAGTTTTCCGCCGTCAAAAGCATTGATACCAAATTAATTAAGGGCAAGGACGCGCTGGATATTGCACTTAGCGTAAAGGTTGTTTCCGGAAATAAAATCCCCGAACTTTCCCATGTGTTGCAGCAGCGGGTACGCGAAAGTGTCCGTGAATCGCTGGGTCTGGAAGAAATCCGGAACATAACGATCAAGGTGCAGGAAATTGTGGGAGAACCCACCAAGCACGTGGACTCGGAAGTTCCGGTTGCCGAGTAGGTTGTGCTGAAAAAGGATCAACATGGATTTACAAAAAATTCAGGCTGAATCGCGCGGGGTCGCCGACCAGGTTTTTACTGAACTCGCCCCGACCGTGGGGTCCATTGCTCAGGAGATGGCCGTCTGTCTGAAGGCTGGACATAAAATCATGGCGTGCGGCAATGGGGGAAGCTCATCCGACGCGCAGCACTTTGCCGGGGAACTGGTGAATCGATTTTTGCTCAACCGCCGTCCTTATGCCGGGCTGGCCCTTAATGCGGATGTTGCCGTGATGACCTCGATCGGGAATGATTTTTCCTTCGAGGAAATCTATAAGAAACAGGTGCAGGGATTGGGCTGTTCCGGCGATATCCTGGTTGGTTTTTCAACCTCGGGAAACTCCGAGAATATTTTGCGAGCCTTTCGCGCGGCGAAGGAAATCGGCATTGCGACCGTGGCCTTCACCGGGGGATCCGGCGGTAAAATAGTCGAGA
>JAOZKS010000522.1 GCA_029935255.1 Pontiella sp. | reverse complement strand
TTCGGATTCAACCCTTTTTGCGCTTGCCTATGTTCGGGGTTAATGGTGGTTCGGTTATTTATGTTTCTTTCTCTTGCTCCATGGCCAAGGTTTAACCATTGAGCGATTGGCCCAATCTTCCCATTGCTTTGACAGTTGCTTAACTAGCTCTGGATTCTGGCTGGCGAGGTCATTCATTTCACTGCGATCAGCCGCCATATCGTAGAGTTGCCATTGGCCGTTAGCTCCCTTGGCGACAAGCTTCCATTTGCCCTTGCGAATGGCACGGTTGCCTTCGTGTTCGAAGTAGATAGCGCCACGATCAATAGCGCCACCATCAAAAGTAGGGGTGAGGTTTTTTCCCTGCATGGGCGTAATTTCGGTCCCATTGTGTTCCTTGGGATAGGTCGCGCCGGAAAGAGCGACACAGGTGGCCATGATATCTATGAGATGGCCAGGTTGGTGTTCAATCTCACCCTTCCGATTGATGCCGCTGGGCCAGTGGGCAATAAGTGGAGTGCTTATGCCACCTTCATGTACCCAGTGCTTGTACTCTCTAAAAGGGGTGTTTGACACGTTTGCCCATCCCTTCCCATAGCTAATATATGTATCGTCCGGTCCAGCCATAACTCCTACGCCTTTTCGTACGGGATATCCATCACGTGTCTGTTTCGGTATCATGTGTTTCTGCAGTTCGTCTTTGCCCATTGGCCGAAGGCTTGGTTTGTCAGCCCGTGGCCGGCCTACACCGGCACGGCCAAGCCACCCGCCTCCTTCTGCACATCCGCCATTGTCTTGAAGAAACAATATAAGGGTATTTTCGAATTTGCCCTGCTTCTTGAGCTGCTCGACAATGCGGCCGATCCCTTGGTCCATGTTATCGACCATGGCTGCATACACTTCCATGTTTCGTGATTCCCAGGCCTTGTTCCTGACCTTGTCCCAGTTACCGGCTTGCGGAGAAAGTTTCCAGTCATCTTTGATAAGCCCGAGCTTTTTCATCTTCTCATAGCGCGCCGCGCGCACGGGCTTATAGCCGGCATTATACTTGTCTTTGTATTTCGCAATATCCTTTTCCGGCGCATGCATAGGCCAATGTGCGGCGGTATAAGCGACGTACATGAAGAAAGGACTATTACTCTTATGCTCTCGGATATATCTCACCGCATTATCGCTTATGGCATCGGTATAGAACCATTTATCCTTGGGCTGGTACTCTGTGTCGTTGACTGGAGTGATGTATGTATTGTCACGCGTCAATGTGCTCGGGTCCCATAAACTGCCTGCGCCATAGATAGTTCCATAGAACCGGTCAAAGCCCCGCTGACATGGCCAGTTATGCTTGTCAGCATCCCGCTGGGGGTTGATTATCTTGGTCACATGCCATTTGCCGGACATGTAAGTGCTGTAGCCGGCTGTTTTCAGCACTTCGCCCAGAGTTACACTGTTCTTTCCCAAATCACCTCGATATCCTGGCAGTTTTTTGTCCCCCGTCATGTGCCCGATTCGTGCCTGATGCGGATAAAGTCCGGTGAGCAGTGAGGCCCGAGTAGGACAACAACGCGCCGTATTGTAAAACTGTGAGTAGCGCAGACCATTGGCAGCCAGCTCATCAAGATTTGGGGTGCTGATCTCGCCTCCGTAGCAACCAATGTCGGAATAGCCCATATCATCTGACATGATGACAATGATGTTGGGTTTGGTCGTTACCTTTGACTGTTTCGCCGTCACACAGCCTGATATTGCTGCTGCCACACCGGCTGCAGCTACGGTTCTCAAAAACTCGCGTCTGTTAAAATGATGATGCTTCATAATGTTTTCCTTCACCGAACGTTTGAGATGAGGCTGAGTGCAACTGATGTCGACCGAATCGACGGGCGTT
>JAOZKS010000157.1 GCA_029935255.1 Pontiella sp. | reverse complement strand
ACGCCTCCGTCTAAAAAATTCCAAACGCTGGAACACACCACACCCCGTCGTCACCGGCGGGGTTTTTTCTTTTCCAGGAAATTGTAACCGGAGTCGATGACCCAATGGCACTAACGCAAGGGTTTCTCGCATGAAATACTCTCTCCGCTCTCGCTTCGAGCGCACTACGAAGTGCGGATCATCCAAGGCTCTTTGTTGTCCCATCGAAATGGAATGGAGATGGTGTTTTTACTTAAGTTAATGCCATTAGATCGATGACCCCGGACCCCGAGGAATAGGCATTTCCTACGGGCGGGATCGCCGATCCCGCCTACATTACGAATAGAGTTCGGCGTCCTGCTCCGCAAACTCGCGGGATTTTTCCTTCATGCCTTTCATAACAACCTCCTCCTCGGAGAGCCCTTGCGCGGCGGCATACTGGCGTACATCTTCGGAGATGCGCATGGAACAGAACTTCGGCCCACACATACTGCAGAAGTGCGCGGTTTTCGCGTCTTCGGTCGGGAGCGTGGCATCATGGTAGGCAATGGCCGTTTCGGGATCAAGCGACAGGCTGAACTGATCCGGCCAGCGGAACTCGAAACGCGCCTTGCTCATGGCGTTGTCGCGCACCTGCGCGCCGGGAAACCCTTTGGCGAGGTCGGCGGCATGCGCGGCAATCTTGTAGGTGATGACGCCGTATTTCACATCGTCTTTGTTCGGCAGGCCAAGGTGCTCCTTCGGGGTAACGTAGCAGAGCATGGCGCAGCCGTACCATCCGATGTTGGCGGCTCCCATGCCGCTGGTGATGTGGTCGTAGCCCGGCGCAATGTCGGTGACCAGCGGGCCGAGGGTATAGAACGGGGCTTCGTGGCAGGCATCGAGCTCCCAGTCCACATTGTCTTTCACGCCTTGCAACGGCACGTGGCCTGGGCCTTCAATCATAACCTGTACGTCGTGCTTCCAAGCAATTTTGGTTTGCTGGCCGAGGGTTTCAAGCTCGCCGAGCTGGGCTTCGTCGTTGGCATCGGCCAGGGCTCCGGGGCGCATGCCGTCGCCTAGCGAGAGGGCCACATCGTATTGCTTGCAGATTTTGCAGATTTCTTCGAAGTGGGTGAAGAGGAAGCTTTCCTCATGGTGAGAGACACACCACTTGGCCATGATCGATCCGCCACGGCTGACAATTCCGCAGGCGCGCTGGGCCGTCATCGGGACATAGCGCAGGCGGACTCCGGAGTGAATGGTGAAGTAGTCGACACCTTGCTCGGCCTGCTCGACCAATGTTTCGCGGAACAACTCCCACGTCAGGTCTTCCGGCTTATCGCCGACCTTCATCAGCGCTTGGTAGATCGGAACGGTTCCGACGGGGACGGGACAGTTGCGAATGTTCCACTCGCGGGTGTCGTGGATGTTTTCGCCGGTTGAAAGGTCCATGATGGTGTCCGCGCCCCAGAGGGTGGCCCACTGCACCTTTTCCACTTCCTCGCCAATGCTCGAGGAGAGTGCCGAGTTGCCAATGTTCCCGTTGATCTTCACGAGGAAGTTACGGCCAATGATCATGGGTTCGAGCTCGGGGTGGTTAATGTTGCATGGAATGATGGCGCGGCCGGCGGCGACTTCGTCGCGCACGAATTCGGGGGTGACGAAGTCGGGAATATTTGCGCCCCAGGCCTCGCCGGGATGCTGATGGTTCGGGTGGCGCATTCCGGCGGTTTGCGCCTGGGTCAACAGACCGAGTTCGTGCTCGGACTTGCAATAGACCTTCTCGAAAGCTTCCTGGCGGCCGAGGTTTTCGCGGATGGCCACATATTCCATTTCGGGGGTGATGATGCCTTGCTTGGCATAGTGCATCTGGGAAACGTTCTTGCCCTTCGCAGCGCGGCGAACCTTGCGTTCCAATCCCTGGAAAGGAATACGGTTGGTGTCCTTCCCCTCCCCGTCGTCGCCGGTTTGAAAGCCGCGGGAGGCATAGCCCTCGGTATCGGCCCGCTCGTCGATCCACTTTTCACGAAGCCCGGGCAACCCTTTTTCGAGGTTCAGTTCATACTTCGGATCCATCATCGGGCCGCTGGTGTCGTAAACCAAAATGGAGGGGTTTTCTTCGACGGAACCATCGGATTTCTGGGTATCGTTCAGGCGGATTTCGCGCTGCGGCACGCGGATATCGGGACGACTTCCGGTAATATATACCTTGCGTGAGTTGGGATAGTGGGTGCCGTAATCGTCGTATGCGTGCTTTTCCTGAATCATGTTGCTCTTCTCCGTATTGCGTGCGTATTTCTTCATGGGTGTCTGGAAAACGCGGAGAGCGGAGGCAGTGAAGCGCTTCCCTACGCCGGCATGATCCGAACAGGTTCGAAGGGTTTGTCTCAGTCCTCGGCCCTAGCCGTAGACACCCCTAGCGGTAATCCGGTCAATTTACGCCCATACGTATTTGAGTCAATTTTATTTGAAGGCCATGTTTTGCATCGCTATCGGTTTACATCCGGTTCGGGCGTGTCGTGCCACTTGATCAATAGGATCGGGTCGTTGTTGTCGGATGGTTTCATTTTATCGTAGACGCGGCATCTTGCCGCGTTCAGGAAGAACACAGGACGTTTCTATCGGTTGCAAAGCTGAGTTTAACCCACAAGCCCACCCCAACGCGGCTGGAGGTGCCGTGGGTGGGTGCCGTATTAGCCTTGGCAAATTGATTGAGTGGAGGGGCTGAGGCCTGCGAGTCAACCCGAAACTAGATGTTGACCATGCTTATCATCATTTACATGATTCTATCGGTTTACATCCCGTTTGGTCATGGTAAGATCCGCCCCCGTTATTTAATTGGAGGTTTTACCATGGATTGGAACGCATTGAGCTCCAGGGTTCTGGACGGGGAAACGATCACCCAAACAGAGGCTCTAGCGATTTTGGAGTCGTCCGACGACGAGCTATTGGAGATCCTGCAGGGGGCCTACCGCATCCGCAGGAAATACTTTGGGAACAAGGTATCGCTGCATCTATTGCGCAACGTCAAAAGCGGAAAGTGTCCAGAAGACTGCTCCTTCTGCTCCCAATCCTCCTCCGCCATCAACGATGTGGAACGATACGATTTCCAGACCGTGGAAAGCATCGTCGACGGAGCGCAGGCTGCGGTCGACCGCCAAGCCAAGCGCTACTGCGTGGTATCCAGCACTCGCGCACCTTCTCCCAACGAGCTTGAAACCATTTGCGAGGCGGCTATCCAAATTAAGCAAAAACACCCCGATCTCGAAATCTGCTCGTCGCTCGGCCTCCTGACCGAAGAAAAGGCCGTCCAACTGAAAGACTCCGGGGTCGACCGCTTTAACCATAACCTGGAAACCTCCGAAAACTATTTTTCGGAGGTCGTCACCACGCACGCCTTCGAGGACCGCGTCGATACCGCCAGGATCGTCAAGAAAGTCGGACTCGACCTCTGCTCCGGCGGACTCTTCGGCATGGGAGAATCCTTACAAGACCGCGTTGATCTTGCCTTCGCCCTCTCCGATCTGAAGGTGGATTCCGTCCCGATCAACTTTCTCGACCCGCGCCCGGGAACCGAGTTTGAAGGCAAGCCCAATCCGCTCAGCCCCAATGACTGCCTGCGCGGGTTGGCCATGACCCGTTTTGTGATGCCCTCGACCGAAGTGCACATCGCCGGCGGACGCGAGTCCACCCTGCGCGGCCTCCAACCCTTGGCGCTCTACCCCGCCAACTCCATGTTTACTGCGGGCTATCTCACCACCGGCGGACAGGACTATGAAACCGACAAGCGCATGATCGAAGATGCCGGGTTTGAAATTGAACAGGCTTGAGGCTTTAGACTTGAGGCCAGAGGTATTGTTTGCGCGATGAATTTTTGGAATACAATCGCCCGCCCCATCATTGCTCTGGCACCCATGGAGGATGTGACGGATACCGTGCTGCGCGAGCTGTTGCTCGGGTTGGCCGATCCCGACGGCCTGCATGTCGTGATGACCGAATTTGTTTCCACGGATGGCATGCTCCATAAAAAAGGACGCAAGCGCGTTGTCCACCGCCTGCAAGTCACCGATCAGGAGCGCAAGCTTCTTAACGAAAAGAACGTCAAGATTGTTGCCCAGATCTGGGGCAATACCCCCGAGAACTATCAGCAGGTGATCAAGGAAATCACGGAAGAGATGGAGTTCGACGGCATTGATATCAACATGGGTTGTCCCGTTCCAAAGGTCGTGCGACGCGGATGCTGCTCCGGCCTGATCGGGAACCCCGCGCTGGCAAAAGAAATCATTCTGGCCTCAAAGGAAGCCACCCACCTTCCCATTTCCGTAAAAACGCGCATGGGCCTGAAAACCATTGCCACCGAGGAATGGATCGGGCACATACTCGAAACCAAACCCGCCGCACTCACCCTCCATGGCCGCACGCAAAAACAAATGACGCAAGGCCCGGCCAACTGGGATGAGATCGCCAAAGCCGCGCGGTTACGCGATCAACTGGGGCTGGAACTTCCCATCCTTGGAAACGGCGACATCCAATCCGTGGAAGAGGCACGTGAAAAATGCGACACCTATGGACTGGATGGCGCCATGATCGGCCGCGGAATCTTTGACAACCCCTGGATCTTCATGAACGAACAGCGCGAACGCTCGCGCGAGGAAAAACTGGGCCTGCTTTGGAAACACACCGAACTGTTCGACCGCGTGTGGGGCGACACCAAAAACTTCCACATCCTGCGCCGCTACTATTCCATCTACACCAAAGGCTTCCCCGGTGCCGCCGCTCTCCGCACCCGGCTGATGCAGACGAGTTGCATGGGTGATGTGGAAAAGATCCTCACCGCAGAAGCCCCATCATGAGAAAAAGAAAGCTCGGCCCCTACCAGCTATATTTTCCTTCGACACCCGATGGATCATAGATTTCCCGAACCGCAGTCTGCCCTCCGGATGTGCTGGCTGTAATCCGCAGCCAAAGGCCTTTGACCTCACCGCGCTCTTTCTCTCTCAACCTTTCGCCATACGTGATATCACCGGTATATTCCTTATCGTGGATCACGACAGGTTTCGTGGTCAGCATTTTCTTTTCAGCCGCATCTAAGCGGGAAATATCCAAGCTTCCTGAAATCCTTTTTTCCTCAGTCTTCACTTTTGAGCCTTTTGTTTGAAGCGAATCCTGCTCGTAAAAAATACGGTATTCCGCCGTCAATCCCTCCAGAGGAATCCCCGTCCGGTTCTCTAGGATAAGCTCATAGACATGCCGCTCGAACTTGGTTTCACTCACGGTTTCCCTTTCCCGGCTTCCATCCGAATAGGTAACCATCCCCTCCTCCGCCTCCTTCCACTTCTCGACCAGGTTCCGCTTGCAACTAATCTTGAATAAACGGGTATTCCGGAAGCCGTCCAATGAAGCCCATTCCTGAATATATTTTTGGTCCGCATCCACAAAGAGCGTGGGTTCAACCTTTACGTGTTTCCCATCCTCCCGCTTGAGCTCCACTTGCCCCAGCTTGCTGTTGTAGTCCATAATTTCAGCCTCGATTTCCCGCCCGTCCGGTAGGTTGAACGTATGCATTTCGGCCTGTGTCGAGAGTGCTCCTGCCACGATGAGAGTGGCTATATAAAACCGTAGTGTTGTCATAATGCGTCCCTTTATTTCCTATTTTTCTTCGAGCCCTTTGAACGAGGCAATTCTTCCTTATCAGGATTTTTCCATCTCTGGTGATTTTTGAGATTCGCAGGGCTAAGGAACTCTCTCGTCGCCGACGCCCCAGAGGGCGTTGTCATGGAAACCTTCACCCAAATCCCCTTTATGTCACCTTCCTGACGTTCGGGCAAACCGCCGACATATCCATCGTAACCTCCCGACAGATGCTGATCGAAAACAACAACGGATTCCGCCTTTAGTGTATGACTCGTCCGCGCATTAAGCTGGGCGTGATGGATACGCCCCTTGACACAATTCTTTTCCGTGTATTGCCCCGACGACTTCAATTGCTCCTGTTCGTAGAACACGTTATAGGCCACGTCCAAATTGTTCAGCGGCGCAGCTCCCCTGTTTATCAGGGTAATCCCATACTCCACTCGGTCAAAATCCTGCTGCGCAGTTCCCTTTTTCGTCCAACTTTCAATAACTTTCTTGCTAATCTCAACCTTGAACATCGAACTTGAGTTAAAGCGTTTCAGGCTTTCCCAATCACAGATATAGATTTGGTCGGCCTCAATAAAAATGGAAGGTTTCACCTTCGTGCGCCGCTTGTTCTCCAACTCCAGTTCCACTACGTCCCGGCGCGAATCGACATTAATGATTTTCGCGGTCACCACCCGATCCTGCCCATCGGTGAAAATATGGAATTCCCCGGAGGCCCAAACACCGAGAACCATGGAAAATAGGGCAACGGCAACCCCCAAAAACTTTTTGTCGTACATACGTTCCCCACACCTATCGTTAAAACAAGGAGTAAGCATTGCGGTTTTT